>JAKITH010000002.1 GCA_021648185.1 Thiomicrorhabdus sp.
TAAATAGGCACTAACTATTTTGAAACACCCTTAGTAATGGGATATAGACGGGAGCCTGAACCCCCAGCTAAAATAATTCCTTTCATAAAACTTGCCTTTTAAATAAACCTGAATCCGAATCATAAGTGCAACGGATGCTAAAGAACATGCATGCTCATGCTCTACAAAGGTATCAGCTTGTGAGACTCTAAAGTAAGCCCGCTATTGTAGCGCCATAAGTATTTAATTGCTTGAGTTTTACCCCCCCCTACCGACACAAAAAACAAAAATAACCTGCTGCCTTCATCAAAATAAGCCTATCACGCCCTTAAAAGGGTAACGTCCCCTTTAAAAAGAAAAAAAAAGGAGAGGGGGAAGGAAATTTTAGGCAAAAAAAAACCCGCCGTGAGGCGAGTTTTTTATGCTAAACAAATGTTTAGCGGGTTATAGCAATAACGATTAAGCAATCACTACCGTTGTTGCATCAATCGATCCACCAAAGTCAATCGAACCTAACAGCGTTGCCGCTGTAAAATCACTTGATCCTACATTACTAGAAACCATTTCAAATACTTTGTACTCACCAAGGTTAGTCACGTTTTCAACAAATACAATAGAATTCGCCGAAGTACCAACTGTACCACCTTCCTGGCTAGAGTTTAACGTTGCATCTCCAATACTAGCGTAACCTTGAGTATTGTTTTGAACCGCACTCAAGAAGTTCGTACCCGTCAAACCTGCCCATGTATCTGTTGCTGTAAACGTAGCACCAGTAATAATCGCAAAATCATTCGCATTAACGGTAGCTGAAGCACCACTAAATACACCGGTAAGCGCATCTATTTGAGATGTTGTACTACCACTTGCAGAAAGAACATTGTTCAAATGCGTGGTAAAGTCAAGAATGTCAAACCCTGTTGTAGCACTATCATCGTTAAAGTTAAACACTGTATCATTACCAAACTCACCATCAAATACTAATACTTCGTTTGAAGTTGCATCGGTACTTAGTACGATAACATCGTCACCTGTACCAGCTTCAATAATGTTGTTGTTTTCAAAGGTACTGGCTATTCCAACAGATGAAATCGCTGGAGTGCCATAACCTGGCTCAGCTAAAACATTCGTCGCTGCCGCATTTAGATCAGCTTGTACAATAGCTGGGATCGTTGAATTCCCAGCCATAAGCTCCCAAGCAGAATCTAATCCTGCTTGTTCTGCTAGCGTAAGGCCTGCTAGGCTTGCTGGCGTAATAGCAAAGTTTAAATCATCTAGAGCAAACACACCGTCCACTAGCGAGTCAATCACTAACGTATCGGCTGGACCATCTTGTGCAATTAATAATTTGCTTAGTACGGCATCGTTATTAATGGCGTCTTTAATGGCTTGGTTTACTTCGGCCTGAGAACCTAGGTAGTTAAACGTTGGAATGATCACTGAAGATTCAAACCCGTTTGTTGATGCCACTGCTGCACCTGCAACACCCGTTACACCCTGCGCTGTTGTTGTAGCACCCGAGTAAGTAACCGTTAAGGTTGCTTTATACAATAACTGATCCACTAATGGTTCAGAAACGATGTCCACAGGATCCAGACCAAGTGAAAATGAAGTTGCATTTACAATCCACTGTGCATGATCACCAAGGGTAAGGCCAGCGTTATCGGTGTAAATGGTGTCGTTACCCGCACCCGTAGTAATGTCAAAAGAACCACCACCCGTTGTATTAACAGTATCATCGCCTGTACCAGCGGTAATTTTGATGTTACTTTTGCTAAAACCTAAATCGTTATTGTCTACATACGCTTCGTGGTTTGCAAACCAAGGCGTTCCTGTAGACGCTGCAAGTGAAGTCGTCGCCACCGCACCAGGAACAGGAGTAATATCAACTACCGAGAACGTGATCATGTCATCGCCCGCACCACCGGTTACTTCTAGTTTAAAGTCTTCACGTGTTACGGTACCTTGATCCACTAGGTTGTCCGCAGAAACCGTTAGGGTTAATGAATCGTCACCCTGACCTAAATCGTAACTGAATTCACGATCTACTACCGTTGCATAGTCTACAGGATCACTATTATCATCTGTGTGATCTGCTGCGGTATCGGTTAAATCTAAGTACTTATCTGTAACCGCACCCGAAAGACTCGCCGTTAGGGTTACATCACCTACCATCGCTGCGGCATCAAATACACGTACATCGTTTAGTTTGTCCAGTTGCAAAGAACCGTTTCCTGCAGCATTGTAATCATCAATGTTGACAACATTAACCACTTCTAACGTATCGTTCGTTGACTGCATTGAATCTAACCAAGAATTACGATCCACTTCTACATTAAACTGCTCAATTCCTTGGCTGTCTGAGTTATCACCCGTTGACATATTACCTGCTAAGAAATCACCTGCTTTAGAACCACGACCTACCCAGTCAAGCACGATATCTGTTTGTGTTAGGAAAGGCTCAAGTTCAGGAATTTCATTGGTAATACTTGTGTGAATATTGGTATCTGCAGGTAAAACAGCTCCACCCGTTGTCCAACCTTCACCACTCAAGGTTTCTGAACCCGTGTTTGTTAGCACAATCGTTGTTCCTGTGTATAAAATACCGTTATCCGAGTTAAACTTGTCAAACTCTACGCCCAACGAAGCGGTTACCGTACCATACCCCTGAGCGACTAAAGACGCATTTAAACCGTCAACCAAGTCTTGGTAAGTTGTCTGAATAGGGTCTGGCGCCACAATAGAAACATCAACACCATCAATCTTAATAACAACACCAACGTATGGGTTTTCGTCTAACGGGCCGTTACCTAATGCCATTGAATCAAGATCCAAAAGTTCTAAAAACAACTGTGCACCAGCTGCTTCAGCCGTAGGCTTGGTAATATAAGTAGGTGAGAAAAACACTGCGTAATCCACATCACCAGGATCAGCTGCTTGCCAACCAATTTTAGTTTCGTGCGAGTTATAACGAACGTCTTCAATCACTAAATCGGCACGGCTATTGGTACTCCAAAACTCCTTGGTACCCTCCATGAATTGAGCATCAATTGTATTGTTAGCGCCATCAAACTCTGGACCAAACTCATTGCCGTATGTTGTCTCTTCAACTTCGTTTGTTCCGCTTGCCAAACCATTAGCTTGCGACTGAACGTAAAGCTTTTCAATGCTCACTGTTTCAGGTGCAATCGCAAACGGAGTCTCTGCAAGCACTACGTTTAGAGTATCAACACCTGCACCACCATCAATAAAATCACCAGACTGTAACGTGTTTGTGTCAGCTGATAAGAACGCTTTAATTACGTTGTCTGCTGAGCTACCAAATACATTGTCTTGCTCAACGGTTAAGCTGGCGTATGCACCAATTTCAGTATCCGCTGTTATGTCATTCATTTGAGCCATCAAGACATCTAGGTCTTTTACGTTTGCACCGTTACCTGCGGTAAAGGCGTTAGCGATGGCTATTTTATTATCCATTACAGCCTGTACACCAGATAAACCAGCAGTAGATTCGATAAGACCCAATGCCGTCACATAAACTTCGGCTATTTTTGCAGCGCTAGGGCTTGTACCGAGCTGACCGCTTATCCAAGCGGTTGCATCGCTCATAGTAAAACCACTGCCCGTCAAAGTCGTGCTATTAACCGATAAGTTTTCTAACATTGCGGCGGCTACGTTGCCAGTGTAAAGCGCGGCAAATGCTGGCTGAGTAGACAATGCAGCGGCCGTAGCGCTCATGCTTGCGTTATTTGAGATATAAAGCTCTTCCAAAAAGGTTTTATAGCCACCTGGTGCTGCGCCAAACATGGTTATGGCTAGCTCTGTCACTTCGTTTTTTTGTGCTGAAGTAAGTATCATTCTTGTTAACTCCTAGTTTAGTTATTCTATAAATAGACCGTTTAATTATTAAAACGGCTATCAAGGTTCTTGCTTTCGAAATGGATTATACACATCTTGTTTAAAATTAATGTGACGGGGGTCACATTGTTGTATTTTTTTACCATTTTATTTGCATTGACAGCTCTATTTGCCAAAAATCCCAGTTAAATAGTTGGATATTACTCTCTTGCTTAACGTAATTTAAGGTCAAGCTAGGGGTTAATGCATTTAAATCTAGGTAACGCCATTTTAAATAACTATTTAAGTTTAGCAAATCTCTTTTGGCATTTCTTTCAAGCAGTTGGCTGTACTTTTTCACATCTTGCGTTAAGCTTAGGCGCATGCCATAACCCAGCTCGTGCGTTGCCCAAGTACTGGTTACCCCTAAAGCGGCTTGCCATAGCCATTGATTGCCCCCTGCTCGCTCTTTTACCTCTATATTGCCTCCTAGGCCAATAATAGGCTGAACATGGGTATGTTCTCCTAGGGGTATTTTAGAAAAAAAGTGCTGTACCTCAATTAAGGTACCTTCTAATACAGGGGCATTGGCGTAAAAGGTTCGTCCTAAACGCAACCGATTGAGCGCCCCATTGTCTTGCGCCCATAACCCGTCTATTTGTGCAAAACCGTAAGCGTTGCTGTTGTGACGGTCACTGCCTTGGCGCTCTAAGTATTCCTGGGTGTGCTGATAAGAGACACTGAATGCTTTTTGTTGAAAAAATACACCGTAACGTAGCCCCGTAGATAAACGATTGGGCGCATTGGTTCGGTCAAAGCGCTGAAACGAGGCATTAAATTGGTATTCATCTTGTCTTTTTTGATGGGGCATGTTCCGCTTATGCGTCAAGACTAAGCCTAAATTTTGAGTGGCGGAGGGCTTTGCTTTGTTAGGGTTTGTTAAGCGCAACGACACGCCATTAAAATTGAGGTCAATTTGATCGTAATCGGCCGCAAACTCTGGGTTGGAGTGGTAACCCACCCCAAACGTGAGAGCGGCTTGAGAGAGGGATTGAGGGGGGGATATTTGTGCAATGGGCTTTTCAATTGATTGACAAAGCAGAATCGCGTGCTCAAAGGCTCGAACCAACGCGGGATTGTTTGGCGATTGAAATAGCTTGGCCTCTAACCCACTAATGAGTTCACCGCAATCGAGTGACTTATTATTAGGTGCGCCAGCACTTACTTGGCTTTGCTGTGCAAGTGATTGAAATGCAATGCCCCAAAGCACGCTGCACAATAGCGTTGGCAAAACAGATTTGAATCGCACGTTAATGATAAGACTTTTTAAAGACGATGCCATTAATATCACAATAACAGCAGGCCAACGGTTTTGTTTTTTAGGGATAGTGGTTATCAAGTTATGTTATCAATCTAAAAATGTATTGAATTAGCTTTTGGTAAATGTAAACCGCCATAAACCATAATAAATTATGGCGGATTATTGGCGTCCCACAAAGTATCTGCGTGCAAAACACCACGCTCTACGGGTGTTTGTAGACGATAACCGACCTGTGAGCCATCATTTGAAATGGCGCCTTCGCCAATTCGACCGGCGGCATTGTTGTTTGCAAAAATGCCGTCGGGTCGCGTTAAGTTATGCGATGCGGTATAGACGACTTTGCGCATATTAGTAGGTTCAATGGTCATTTGGGTGAAGAGTACTTTTTGGTCAAAATCGATATTCATACTCCCAGAGGTAACTTCTGCTGATGTCACTTGACCTCCGCTCATTACGTAGGCATGAGAGCCAGCCAAACTGTAATTTATGCGCCCAGCAGGGGGACGATAAGTACCTTCTGTTCGCCACAACGCACCCTCTCTACCCCCCACGGTGATATTTCGCCCTTGCTTTGCTTGCTCGTAGGGTAAGGCAATGCCGTCTGCATAAGGGCTCCAGGTTCCAAATACGAGGTCGGCGGTTTGTTTTATCACGGGCATGGGCTGTAATATGGGTAGACCGTCTTCAATTAAGCGCTCTTCCATGCGAATATTGGCTTGTTGAATAAATTGTGCGATTAAGTCGTCATTGTCTTTTAATACCGGCATTTCGGCTTGCATTAAGTTACGGGGCAATGCTTGCGGTTCAGCGGGATTTTCTTCAGTAATATTTTCGGTAACGTTATCTTCCGTGTTGCCTTCAACCCGATGCTCCCCTTCGCTACTCTCTTGCTCCTCGGCGGGTTCATTCTCCACACTTACTTCAGATGCTTGAACTTGTGGCGAATAGACTTGCAAACTTGCGGTCACTGGCTGGGGCATTTGCTCGGATAATATGCGAAGCATGTAGGTGTCGTACTCGGTTAACAAGGCAGTAAACGAGGTGTGGCATTCTCCAAACCCTTGAGCCGTACACCCTTCTATAAATGGGGAGACACTAATGGCGCCCTGCATAACTTGCACTAGACTCGTACCATTTTGCACGCTGGCAATGTAGTCAGTGCCACGAATTCCAATGGCGGCAACGGGGGTATTGAGGCGATATTGTGTTGGATTGGCTTTACCCGCTTTACCAGACACTTTACGTACTTGCCCTTTTAGTAAGGTAAATTTTAGGCAGGGCTCTCCCTGTTCGGCCTTGCCTTGATAGCAGTCAATTTTTAGGTGACTTTGCGGACGAATGGAGATAAGGGCATCATCGGCCATTTTAACGTGTATAAAACTGTTTTTTCCGGTAATGAGGGAATCGTTTTCATAAAGAGACAGCCCGATACTGGCGGCCATTTGTTGATTTTGACGTTTGATATATACCTGTTGACCAATTACAAATTGAATGTGACCAATTGCCGTTTGCGTACTGTCTTTTTCTACCGGCGTTGCGGCATAAACAAAACTGGCCATTATTGATATAAAAAACAACGATACACATAAAATAAACCAACGAACGAATGAATGAATCATGGGACTTATTGGGTTTATTTTTTGTTGTAATGCGAACTTTAGCGAATTCAACTCTGGCTTTTGATTGACGTACATATCAAAACTCCAACTTTTTTAAAATAGACCCCAAATTATACTATGTTTTCTCTACTACGTTTGCTTTAAATGCGTTGACTTTATTTGTAAGCTTTACGATGCTCTCTTGAATCAAATCGTCGTAGGTGCTGTTTTTAAAGTGCCAAATGGAGGAGGTTTGTTCTGGCTGATGCCCTACGAGGTACGGCAGGGTTACAATAATTTTAAGGGATTGTTTTTCGAGGTAACGATCAATGGTATTGGTGTTGATACAACGATTAGCCGCATCCCAACTGGCGAGTTTTTTTAGGGCACGGGTGTTGTAAAGATTAAAGACCATGCTGGTCATTTTATTAAGCTCTATAAATTGGATGCCTTGGTATTCAAAAACATTTTTAACGGTCACGTTGTCGTTGATGTCGGCAATTAACCCACAAAAAATATCCCAATTGGCTTCGCCAAGCTCTTCAAATAAAAAACGCTTTACGATGGCGTAATTTCGTTCAAAGCCGCTGTCTAAGAGTACGTCGTCTTCGCAAACCTCTAGCGTCTGTACTTGCGCCGCTAAGGCACGTTCACTCAAGTATTTAAAGCTCATGGCGGCACCAATCCAGCCGTCAAAATGCCGCAACCCTGTAAAAAAAACACTTTTGGGAAGCTGCTGTTTAATGTAGGCGTGCCTTTGATAGGTTTCAGGCAGTGTTAAGACGATACGTTTGCTAAAATCTTCAGCTTTTAGATAGTTGGGAATGTTTTGTAAATTTCGAGTATCTAAAAGATTGGTTGCTGTTAGCATTCGGGCAAAGTAATAATGAAAATTTTCATTATCATGCGGTAAGTTGGCTGATTTTTTGGGCTGGGCTATTTGATCCTTTATGGCCTGACACATTGCGTTTATGTCGTTAACGGGGGTAAAGGTCACGTAGGGCTGTAAATTAGCATGTTGCGCCATGTCTGAGCTGGCTTCTGAGATAACGTTTAACCCCAGTGAAAGACATTCGTAAATACGGGTGGTTTCAAGCAGTGCATTTTCGTAGTAGTGAATATTAATCACTACGCGCCCTTGTTGTAGTTTTTGATAGAGCGCTTCGCCAAACACTTCGGATAGAATTAATACGCTAAATTGACGTTTTATTTGTTTAATAAAAGCTTGTCTGCGCGGGTTGTTCACGTCGCCATAAAAAACCACATCGTAAGCGGGTTCAACATTGTTTGCCAGCGTGGGCTTAAATGGGTTTATATTGGAAATGGGCGTCCAAAATATTTGCTTGTAGGACAGCTTGCCTTGTTGTTGCAAGAAACGAATGTTTTCTTGGGAGTAATCCATAATGGCGTAGGCGTTTTCTAGGGTGGTAAAGTAGGCTTTGGTAAACCAACGCGATGAAACGGATTGTTCCATTTGAAAAGCGATGTACAACCCAGGTAGCTTGGAGAACATTTGAGGACAGACAACAAAATGCAGGTTGTCACTAAACATTGTGGTATTGGGGTTAAGAATACGCACATTTTTTTTGCCTACCTTAATCAGTGATGTTTGAATCAGTTCGGCGATATAGAGCGTGTGTTTGGTCGCTAAAATATCAATGCCATCTTCTATTAAGGCGTCTACACCTTCTTGAGTAAGTGGCTTTTTTAGACGCACGCTTTTCAATTTTCCCCATACTTTTTGAAAGGCTTGATGAAACTGGCCTTTTAAGAGGTGAGAAAAAAAGGCTTGAATGTAACTTAGTGGTGTACCTGGCTGAGCTTCTTTTAAGGTAAATTGGCTTATTTTTCTTACAAAACGGGTCAATCTCCAGCACCGGCTTTGCTTTATAAACGAAAGTTCATCCGTAAGCATTTGGTTATGTTCTTTTAGGCAGGCTAATTGCTGTGCCTGCTCTCTGTGAGCGACTTCAAGTAACGCTCGTTGGTCTTGAAATGTTTTATACTGCTCTTTTTGAGTGCTAAATTGTTTCTCTAACGTTTCGTAGTGTTGCTGAAGCGCTTGCAGTTGCTTTTTAAGACGCGCTTCAGAAAGAAATTGCGCATCTTTTTCAAGCTGAACGTTTGTCAGTTGAGTTTGACACACCAACAACGCTTTGGCTGAAAACAGCAGGTGATTGAGTTGCTCAACGTTTAGGTATTTTTTTGAGTGTTTTATAAACAAAAGCCATTGTGACTGAAAATCTAAATGGGTATTAGGAAGCCCAATGCCACTTTCATCTATGCGATAGAGGGCGGAGAGTTGCGCAGTATGCTTTAAATTTCCGTACTGAATGACTTGCAACCAAAAGTTCCAGTCTTCGTATAGGTCTAAATGCTTATCAAAACGACAGCCTTTTTGGTAGGCCTCCTTTTTAAAGAGCACGGAGTGAATGGGCAGGTAGTTTTGGTAGGCGAGCTTAATGGGGTCAAATACTTCGTTATAACGGCCGTCTACGTGAACAATTTCTCCATTTTGTTCTGTAACGCATTGTGTTCCAGAGTAAGCGCCCATAATGTTTTTTTGAGGGCTTGATTTTTGCAATGTATTTAATAGATTTTCAATGTGATTTTCAAGAATCAGATCGTCGTCGTCTAAAAAAAGACAATAGTCTGCGCTGGCAAGTGACATGGCTTTATTGGCCGCGATACTACGACCGTTGGGGATTGTGTTTTGATGATATTTCCAACGCACATCGGTGTGTTCTAGTATTTTTTTTACCACGTGCTCTACGTTTTCACCGTTATCATTGACAACAATGACTTCGAGTGGTCGGTGCGTTTGTTTTTTGACCGATTGCAAGGCTTCTTGCAAGCATTTGGCTCGGTTTTTAGTGCGTATTAAAATACTGACAAGCGGTTTCATTTAAAGTCACTGTCTCCGGCAGAAAACCAGCATTTATTGATGACTTTTTCGGTCACTTTTGTGCAAATACCAGGCGCGGGCAGTGCTATCCAACCCGCATGTTCTTGCTGCCCTTCTGGTAGGTCGTTAATAAAGCTTTCGGTTCCCCACGCTTTTATGAGAGGGAGGTTGAGCTTAATCGCATGGCGCTGTAGTGCATTGAGTAACTGGGGTATGTATTGCTTTTGAGTAAAAACAAGGTCTATTATTTCGAGACAGTCGTCATGAATTAAAAATACGATACCTCCAACGATGCGTTGACACATGGCGGATAGCGTAAGGCATTCGTAGGACTTAAGCGCGTATTTAAAATAGCGGTCGTACCAGTATTGAGCCGATCGGTCTAAAACCAGTTGATGACTTAATGCCTTTTTCATTTGAAAAAATACGCGATCTACCCATAAAAAATGATTAGGCGATTTATCGGTAATGACATTAACTGAAAAGAATAATTTATTTTTTAATGAAACTTTACATGACGCTTCGTTAACCTGCTTGCTCCAATTAAACAGGCGATCGCCATAGCGATAAAGCTTGAGTGCAACGCCGAGTTTAAGCGCGCGCGCATGCGGAAAACCAAAGGAGAGTTGCAATGCTTTGGTCTCGCCAATATAGGGGTCTATAAAAACTTCACTCATTTTATAAAACACGCCTCTCTTTCCAACGGAGGTACGAAATTTTGGATGCACCATAACGTCTGCAATTTGAGACGTCCACAACGCGGTTTGGGCTAAATGTGCTTTTCGTGTTAAGTTTCCGTAAAAAGCAAACAACCGACCGTTGCTGTCTTTGCACACGGTTCCTTTCAAAAGTTCAGGTTCGTATTTCCATTGCCACCATTGCGACGGAGGCGCTTGCCCATAAATTTCGGCAAATAGTGCGGTAATGCCTTTTTGGTGCGTGGTGTCTGCCTGCTCAATAGTATAACCTTGACGATTTTCTATAACATTGCGATGAAGGTAAAAGGCTTCGGCAAAATGCCCTTCTTTGGCAAGATGCCCTGTAAAAAGGCTTCGGTAGCTGCTTAAACCGTACATAGCGCGTTGGTAAGCGCCACATTTTAGCGCGGTTTCATGACACTGTAGTGCGGCTTTTTTAACGGGGTAATTTTGAGTGATGTCTAGCACGCAATTGGTTTGTACAGGAGTCCAAACTTCGTAAAAAAGAATACTTTTAACCATGGGAATCGTTTGTATCGCCTGATAAGCACTCTCTCCTACGATAGCATGATCGGGGTGCATGTCTTTTAGCCAAGGGGCAATCACATCTGTGGCCGAAAATTGGCAAATGGACGTTTTTATTTTGTTACTAAGGTCTTGCACTTGATTAAGCGAGCCATCGGGCAAGTTCCAGTATTCAATACTGGCATTGGGGCTAAGCAAGTTTAAGGCACTTTTAAACTCTTTCTGGCGTTCTTGCGCGGCGCTTTCATCTAACTCACCTGCCCCGCTTCCGTCACTTACCAACACGATTAAAATGGGAGTGTTCTGCTGATGCAATTGATTAATGAGACCACCACAGCCTAAGCTTTCGTCGTCTGGGTGCGGTATAAAAACAATCACTCGCTCAAACGCATTAATCTCTAAGGCACTGGGGGGAGAAGCGGGTTGTGTATTAAAGAGTGAGCAGTGTTTGTTCATAATGTGTGGAGACTGTTTTCCAGTTAGGCCAGTTTTGTGCGGCATTTAGGGCTTGTTTTTTCCAAAATTGTTGTAGCTCTGGATTGGTTAAGAGCTGATAATAGGCTTTTGCAAAGTATTGTGCCTCATTGGGAACGAGCCATGCACCATCTCCCAGCACTTCGCAACTGGCGCCACCTGCTGAGATGACACAGGGCAAACCGTAAGCAATAGCTTCACGATTTGCTAACCCAAATGATTCAACGTGACAGGCACTGGTGTAAATATCTGCATGTTCTAACGCTTGTTCTAGACTTTTATTGTCAATACGACGGTTGCCAACCCCACCGCTTTCAACATCTGATGATTTTTGAATGCATATTTCCCGAATTTCGGGTGGGTATTTTACCCCTTTTTTTAAGGCGTATTGCATTAATCTATTTTTATCCCCCCCCCCTAAGATAATAAGCTGTGCTTCTATATGGTATTGGGTTTGCAGTAGGTGGATTGCATCAATCAATATTTGGTATTTTTTTGCGGGGGCGATTCGACCTAACGCAATAATACGTGGGGGGGAATTAGGGGAGAGAAAAGAATCAGACGTTGAAGATAATTCGGGATGTCCATACGGCATGGCTTGCCAGTTTTTAGGCGGCTGTGAAAGTTGCATGTCACGTAACAAAAGAGTCATGGCGCTTTCTGAAGGCGACCAAACCCAGTCTGCTTTCAGGAGAATTTTTTTTTCGTAACGCAGTAAATATTTATAGACGGCATTGCTCAAAAAAAGTCCATCTTGCTTTACGGCCCAAGCAAAGCTTCCCAATCCGTGCTCTGACACGCCCCATTTAAAAGGTTTAACCCATGTTGCTTTTAAAAAATAATGGGCATTAAAACCAAAACAGAGCCATGGGTCTTGAAACCATACGTGGGAAAACGATCCTTTTCGGGCGGTTTTTGCGGCCATCCACCCTTGAATAAGACGCTCTGCAAATGCGCCTGACAAAATGCCAAGACAGGATGGCAACCAGCAAATTAACCTAGGATGCCATTTATGGTGCGCGGCAGCGCATTCTGTTTGACTAAAGTAGTGAACGTGATGCCCCATGGCTTTAAATTCTACCGCGATACGCTGAATAGATTTACCTAAACCGTATTTCTTATCGGCTTCATTTTCTCGTGTCACAATTAAAATATTCATAACCATTTCATGTAGACCAAACACGATTGATATGAAAAACCCCTTGCTCTAGTGGGTTATTTTGTTGTTTTATTTTAAAACGTGCGCAGGGTATTCTTTGATCATAAAATAAAATGCCTTTTTCACATAGCAAGTAGGCTTCTATCCAATATTCTCCCTTAAGCAGGGGAATATTTTCAAATGTAATGATTGCACTGGCTTGGCCATTTTGGCATTGAATGGGTTGCTTATTAATATGCTTATCGGAGTGAGAACCCGCACTGGCAATCATTCGGCTGTCTGCACTATGAATCGTTATGGCAAAAGAGGGGGGGGGGATATTTTCATCGCATGTCCATATGGCTTTTATGGTGAGAGCTGACTCTCCTGAAGTGCCCTCGGGAACATGGGTTAGACTTGCAGCTTGTGGCGTATTTTCTGTTGTAAGGCTGACAATAACCTCTTTAAACTTGGGGGGTACATAATCAAGCGTGGCTGAGAACCCTAAGCTTTGTAATGTATTGCCATCTGGCGCACTCAATCCAGTATGGTGTTCAACACTGTGTAAATAGGCTTCGTAACGTTTAACCACTTCATTTGGCTGACCAAAAGCAACGCTCTCTCCTTTTTTTAACCAAATCGCTTTGGTGCAAATGGCTTCAACTTGATAGAGATTATGCGTGCAAAACAAGATGGTTGTTCCTTTTTGCCTAAGCGCCATAATGCGTTCAAACGATTTTCGGGCAAAAGCGCCATCCCCAACACTCAGAGCTTCATCAATAATTAAAATATCTGGCTCTACACTGGTGGCAACGGAGAAGGCCAGCCGAACTAACATACCGCTGGAGTAGGTTTTCACGGGCTGGTCAATGGACTCTCTCACGCCTGAAAAGTCTACAATTTCATCAAAACGTGCCTCAATGTCGGCACGTTGCATTCCGAGAATACCTGCATTTAAAAATACATTTTCTCGCCCTGTAAATTCTGGATTAAACCCCGATCCAAGCTCTAATAAAGCGGCCACTCTACCTTGTACATGAAGCTCGCCTGAAGTGACTGGTAAGGTGCCACAAATCAATTGCAGCAGGGTACTTTTTCCGGCGCCATTTTCACCGACTATGCCTAACACTTCACCTTTTAATAGGGTTAAATTAATGGGTTTTAATGCATAATAAGACGCAACTTCTGACATTTTATGTTTAAAAATAAAGTGCTTAAAACGATCCGATGGCTTTGCATATAGATAATATTGTTTACACAAGCCAGTCGCTTGAATTGCAACGTTGTCCTGCAATGTAATGGGGGTTTGTTCCTTAGAGGACATCTGCAAATCCTTTTTTTAATTTCGAAAAAACCCACCAACCTAAAAAGAGGGTTAACAGTGAAATTAACCATATTTTGCTCATGTCAAACAACGAAATCCATTGCCCATCCACTAATACTGTACGCGTCATTTCCATAAACTGTGCGAGCGGGTTGCTCATATAAAGCCCTCTAAAGGCTTCTGGAATGGAGGTCACTGGGTAAAAAACGGGGGACAAAAACATTAATAGACTGGCTAACAAGGTGTTAATTTGCTTTAAATCTCTAAAAAATACGCCAAGGGCAGAAAATAAAAGGGTTAAGCCAAGCATAAAGATCATTAGGGCCAATAGAATAAAAGGAAGCTGTAAAATCGCAAAATTAAGCGTATGAATCCACGCGGTAAATAGTATCAGAACAAATAACATAACCAGCAAGTTCACTGCGGCAGAAAGCACGCTTGCAACGGCAATAATAGGCAAAGGAAAAACAATTTTTGTCACTAGGTTTGAGTGACTGAGAATCAGGCTAGGGGACTTTCCTGTCAGTTCTGCAAAAAAATTAAATATGAGCATTCCAATAAAAACATGCAACGCAAACCCCATAGTTCCAAGCGATTCGGTACCGGGCCATTTCAATTTAAAAATGCCATTAAAGACCAGCGTTAATACAAGTAGCATAAGGATGGGGGCAATAAAGACCCAGCCTATACCAATAAAGCTTCCTTTATATTGTTCAAGAACTTGACGCTTAACAAACTGCCAAAGCACATAGCGATGCGCTTTAAAATAATCGATCAATTTAAGCTCCATATTTTGAGTTCGTATCATCCGTGCAAGAACGACTTAAAGAGACTTATTCTTCGTTAAACGCACGAACAAACATATTTGAAAAAGGCTTCACAAAATACCCCAACAATGTTCTTTCGCCTATTTTAATCATTACTTCAGCCGGCATACCTGGTAACAAAAACAACCCATCTTCTTCCATTTGTTTCACGCCACTTTCCGTAATTCGAATTTTCGCTTCAAAATATTCCAAACCTGTTTTGTCATCATAAAACTTATCCGCCGATACATGATAAACCTCGCCCTCAACCACTTGTGTTATTTGTGCATTAAAAGCCGAGAACCGTACATCTGATAACAACCCAACATACACTTTATCAATATCCATAATAGCCACTTTTGCCTTAACAACATACTCCCTAACATTCGGGACAATTTCCATTAACGTAACGCCAGGTTTAACCACCTCACCAAGGGTAAAAACAGATAAACCATTCACCACTCCACTCACAGGTGAAAGAATTTCCATTCGGTTCGAACGATCGCTTAATGCCAACCGTCTCGCTTCCAATTCAATTTTTTCTGCTTGCACTTGCCTTAGCTCAGTAATGGTGGCTTCCGTAAACTGCTTTTTTCTTAATAGACTCTGGGATTTTGTTTCCGTAATTTGCAGTTTTAATCGAGCAATTTCTGAACGTGTCGAATTACGCTCCCCTTCTAGCGTTGCTAAAGAGCGTTTTAACTCTTCTAGCCTTATTTTGTCCGTAAACTGCTCTTTATACAGCGCCTCCCAATCCTTAACTTCACTTTTAAAAGAGATAATTCGTGAATCTAAAGAACGTACGAGCGATTTCAATCCAACAATTTGCTCTTTAAAGGAGCTGATTTTCTGTTTATAGATATTTAACTCACCCATCAGCGCATTTTTTCGAGCCAAAAACAACTCTTTTTGACTTGCCAGAATCTCCTTAACATGCGCCTTAACATAGCGATTATTTTGCAAACTTAACAGCGTCTCTGGAAACTCTAACTCAGTAGAAAAGGTACGCTCCGACTTTAATCTTGCCTCCACCCCCAGCAACTCGTACTGTCTAGACACCACGGAAGATAATTCGGCTTTCACCTGCGTGTTCGATAATTTAATTAAGGTATCCCCTTTCTGGACTAAAGCGCCTTCCCTTACCAGTATTTCAGAGATAATCCCCCCCTCAAAATGTTGCACCACACGGTTGTGCGATACAACACTCACTTCTCCAGAAGCAATGGCTGAGCTGCTTAATGGTGCCAACGATGCCCAGCCGCCAAATAACACAAATACCACAAACAGTACGATAAAACCCATTCGACGATATTGTAAATAGTCGCCATCCAGTACTGCAATATCACTTACCGCAGGTTCAACCGCGCGATCAACAATCGTCCCCTCAATCGTCACGGAGTCTTTTTGCTTCGCATCTCTTAATGAACCGATTTTTTTAGATTGTTTGTCTTGAGACATGCATTAAACCTTAATAAAATTACGTTAACTAAAAATATAAAAACCACACGCTTACATGCAATCAAATCAACAATGATTAAACCCTTTACCCGAATCCCCAGATAGAAACACGAATTAGAGTGCAAGTAGTTGATGTGCATAGTGAATTCAAAAAAGACAAAGTCACCTTATTGGTGAGGCGTCCTTTTTTTGAATTTGCTAGGTACGTCAAGGACTTGTGCTATAAACGTGTTTTCTATCTGGGGGATTTGGGCTTTAAGCATCCTTTAAAGAAAGCTGGCCACCTTGTAACTCTGCAATGACATCGTCTCTTGGGCCATACCCTCTCAACTGCCCTTGAGCCAGCAACATGACTTTATCCACATGTTGTAGCACCTGTTTACGATGTGAAATCAATACAACCGTGACTTTATGTTCTTTCAAATGCTCAAGCGCACTCGACAAAGCCTGCTCTCCTTGGTCATCCAAGTTGGAATTTGGCTCATCCAAAACCACCACTTTCGGATCGCCGTACAGCGCTCTTGCCAAAGCCACGCGCTGGCGCTGCCCGCCAGATAAGCTTCCCTCGCCAGTAATGACCGTATCATAGCCATCTGGTAGCCTTAAAATCATTTCATGAATTCCTGCAATTTTAGCGGCCTTAACAACCAAAGCCGATTTAATCTCGCCAAAACGGGCTATATTTTCACTTACCGAACCGCTAAACAATTCAATATCCTGAGGTAGGTACCCTATGTGACTTCCCAGTCTATTTTTATCCCAAGTATGCAAGTCTGCTCCATCCAATCGCACCACGCCAGCGCCTAAAGGCCAAACCCCAAGCAACGCTCGCACCAAAGAAGACTTACCTGCTCCACTTGGCCCAATAATAGCCACCATGTCGCCTTTTTCAATCACAAACGATACGCCTCTAATCGAAGGCACTTTTGCGCCTGGTGGCATCACAACCACGTTTTCAGCTTGCAATTTTCCTTGAGGATCGGGCAACGCCATCTTATCTTCTTTTGCTGGGTACATAACAAACATCTCATCCAGTCGCTTATACGCACTGCGCGCTTGTCCAAACCCTTTCCACGAACCCAGCATTAAATCTAACGGTGCCAACGCACGTCCCAAAATAATAGAGCCCGCAATCATCATCCCTGGCGTGACTTCACCAATAATGGCTAAATACCCACCCAAGCCTAATATCAAAGACTGGAACATCACCCTAAGTGTTTTAGAGGTATTGGATAAAATACTCGCACGATCACTTGCCTGAGCCTGCTTGCTTAAAAATGCAAACTGTCTTTCAAACCATTTTTTCTTTAAATTTTGTTCCATGCCCATGGCGGCAACCACTTCCGCGTTTTTAAGGCAAGACGCGGCATAGTTTGTTGACATGATTCCTTCCGAGTTGGCTTCCGCCAAAAGATCTTTTGTCACGTATTCATTTGTAATCGTCAAAGAGACTAAAACAATCACTGCAAAAATGGCAAACAGCCCAAAATAAGGGTGAAAAACAAACAAAATTGCAATATAAATGGGTAACCAAGGCGCATCAAAAAAGGCGAACAAGCCATTTCCTGTTAAAAAGGTACGTATACTGGCTAAATCATTAATAGGCTGAGGCGAGCTGTTTCCAGGTTCATTAATCGTACGTTTAAACATCGAAGAAAATAAGTTTGAACTTAAATAATTATCAATTCTTGACCCTATTCGAATCAAAATACGGGAACGAACAAACTCTAAAAAACCCATTGTAATAAATAAAATTACCACAATAAGTGTTAACATAATTAACGTATCTTCACTTCGGCTCGTTAACACGCGGTCATAAAGCTGCAACATATAGATGGCGGGAACCAGCATCAATAAGTTAATAAATAAACTAAAAAATCCCGCCGATAAAAAGGCACCCTTACAGTGCGCTAACGCTTTTTTTAATTCTGTTTTTTCAGGTTGTTTTGACATTATTTATCTCTAATTTTTTTAAGGCGTAACGTGCATCAATGAAACGTCGTATTCTGGGTTCAAATACACTTTAATCATTTCAGGATTTAATTGACCAACCAAATACAACAACTCAAACTGATCGGCCATATTTGCATAAACTTGCTCACTCAGCGTTCGTTGCGCACGATACACGCGTGACTTAGCTTCCAACACATCAAACAAACCACGCAAGCCATAATCCATTCCCTTTTCTGCGGCCTCTTGATACGCTTCGCTAGAGGCCACGCTTAATTTTAATGCCTGAATACTGGCCACACTTGCCGATAACCTAGACAACAACTCACTTAGCTTCACTCTGACAAATTTTCTCTGATCTCTTAGATTAAACTCACTGCTTTTTAATAAATGCTTTGCGGCTGTCACTCTCGAAGAAACGCCCCCTCCGGAATACAAAGGTACCTTCAACTCCAACTCCAACGTTCTTTCTTCTTTAATATTTGTTGTATAGCTGTCCGTATTATTATTAAAGCCTGCTCTCAATATCAATTCGGGCCAATGCCCTGCTTCTTCAGCACTCATGTCTAGCTTTGCCAGCTCATGACGTCGCTCTGCTAGCCGAACAATTAAGGCGTTTTTTTGCGCTAAGTCATGCCATTCATCTCTTTTTAGCAGGGCTTCCGATCGTTGCCACAAACGAACGTCCACCGCTTCAACATCGGTAATAACACGACCGACCAAACGCTCTAAACGCTTCAAACTCACTTCCACGTCATTTTCACTTTGCACCGTTGCAGAGCGCAATTCATCAAAACGCGACTGGGCCTCTAACTGATCCATTTTTGTCGCCAAACCCAGTTTCAACATTTTTTCAATTCGCTGGACTTTAATTGCATTGTCTGAAAACTCTTGCCTAATCAACCCTGCCATTTCCTTAAAGCGTAATAGCTCAAAATATGCCGTTAACGTCTCCAGCATTTTCACCTGATAATCTAACTCCAAACTTACCTGTGAGGAAGCGACAAATTTTTCTGACCTAGAAACACCTTTAAAGCGCTCCTGAGAATAAATGGGTTGAACTAGCGACCAACGCACTCTCGTATAATCCGCATCTTGATCTTCTAAAATAGTGGTATCGTAATCTGCAACCCCTTTCGCGGCCGAGACAGACAACTCTGGCTTCAATCGTGCCCAAGCTTGCGCTATCTGTTCTTCGTCCGCATAAAATTGAGATTTTTTTCGTAATAACTCATCATTGCTTTCATACATTGATGCAATCGCACTAGGAATATCAACCACTTCCGCGTGCGCGTGCTGCGTTAACAAAGCAGACAAAAAAACTGCCGACAATATCCGTGCAACCATCATCGTCCTTTTTTTACTCCCTTCATTAGTCAAATTTAAGCGCATCATCCCCGTCCTTAAAAAAAGCATCTAGCCCTTCTTTTTTAGAATCAGAAGCTTCTCGTAACTGACGTGAAGCCTCTTTTAACATTAAAAAACGATCCATCATCGCTAAACTAAATAAGTGTCCATAAAAAAATGAAAATACACCCGTATCTCTTAATGCCAACAATGCCTTCGCATCCAGTGCATTAAACCGCTGTTCACTCAGCAAATAATACCCCTTAAGGCACGCTTTAGCTTCATCAGACGCCTCATCTTCTGGCACGCCTAAATCCTTAAGCTGTAACGGCCGAAACAACCTATTTTTTTCAAGCTGATCAGTCAGAATACGATCCCGTTCAAAGCACGCATTTAACTGCTGTAAAAACTGCATTAACTCCTGTCCACGTTCAGTTAACACACCCGTTTCATCCAATATAGCGTCTCCCTGGTCGAGGGAAAAACCCGTTTCTGAAGACACCACACTTAGTATGGTATCGCCTTGTTCTGTTTTTAATGCGGCAAAAGGATAGTGTCTTAACGTAGCGGGAATATAAGGTAGTAAAAACTGTTTTGTAGCAGGGTGGAGTAAAAAATTATCTTCCAATCCCGTTAGCACACCCAGTTGATATCCCTTTTTTGTTCTTTGAAAAATCAGCGGAAACACGCCAATTAACCGTGCAATTTCATTTGAAGCCACGGGGATAAAAGGCCATGCATCAATAAACGACATACCCTTTACAGGCACATAACCAAACCCTTTGTGCTGCGCCTTAGAAACAGGAATATACGATATTTTAGACATATTATCATAAGCTTATTTGAATTTAAATAGATTCGATAAAGAGGGTATTCAACAATCAAACATCTATTGTTCTTCCCCCTATAAAAGAGGCTTAAAACAGCCTAAGAAGATTTAGGTAACTGTTGATTTAATCGATCATAAAAGGATTCACGTGCGGTTTGAATAATCATCAGCTCCGAGCGCAACGCATCCATCTTTTGATCACACGCTTTAATCGCACTTAAATGCTGCATTGCCTCTTTACTTAAACCATCCATTTCAAATTCTCGACCGTCTACTGTTAACTTTGCCATAATTTTTTACCTTAACTTCCTGTACCGTTTTTCCTATGATGTTCCCTAAAACTATTTTTGAAAATACCTCCAAAAAAAGCACCTAAAAACTAGCGGGGTACTATAACATTTTTTAACACTACATTATTCTTCTTTACACCAAGCCAACCAGTTACCTTATTAAAAGGCATATTCACCCCTCCTCTTCGGCCAATACCTGTAACGCTTTAGGCGCAATAATTACAATTTTACCCGGCATTTTTTTAATAACCCCCTCTTTGAGTAACTTACTAATGGCGCGCGAAACCGATTCGCGACTAATGTTTAGCATCGAAGCCAGTTCGGCCTGCTTAGGCAAACCACTCACCACCCGCTCGCCATTTTGCGTCTCTTTCGATTCATTTAAAATATAATGATAAATGCGTTTAGGTGTCGATCGAATGGTGTACATAGAACGCAATTCATTATTGCGCCGAATCACTTGCGCCATTTTTTTCATAATACGCATCGCCACCAAAGGTGACATTTCAATCAGAGTTAACGCATCTTTTTGTCGTAAAATGGCCACCAAACTATCTGAGCTGGTCTTAACCGTTGCAGATCTAGGCGCCTCTCCCAATACCGATAGCTCGCCAAAATGTTCACCTTCTAGCACCGTAGCCAACAACACCATCTCTCCTTTAGCACTAATCGACAGAACATTTAATCCGCCCTTAATTAAAAAAAACAGATCATGTGAATCATCGCCATCCATTACCACCGTACTATTTTTAGAATACGCAACCAAACGCATCTTTTTTTCCAAAAAAAGTTTGGTTTGACTATCTATTCCCTCCAATAATGGAATAGAATTTAACTTTACCGAATAAGGCACTCACTCTCCTTTATGATCACGCTACTTCGCAACATTCTTATCCTAAGCATTAGTCTTTGCGCCATGTTGCTTTATACTAAGCCGCATCTAACCTCAGCCCCTAACTACTATCTAAGTGACCAATATACTAAACTAGCACAAACCAACGCCACCCCTCAAGACATTATTATTTTAGACATTACCGACTCAAGCCTACAGTTTATGGGAAACTGGCCATGGGACAGAGCCATGTTTACACAAATATTACAACAAATTCAACAACAACAATCCCCTAAAATCATCGCATTAGATATTCTTTTTCCTGAAATTAAAACGCCCGAAGGCGACCTAAAACTGGCCAAGCTAGCACAACAAACCTCTCTTTGCATCAGCCAAGCATTTGACTACGTTTACACGCAAGAAAAACGTCAAATAGGCCAATTATCACCACAAGCCCACCACACACCTCAAAGCACAACACAATTGATCACCGCAACAGGGTTTGTTGGCAACTACCCCAAACTGGCACAAGCGGCACACTGTGCGGGGCATATTTCCCCCATTACCGATTTGGACGGATTAATACGCCGCTACCCAAGCGCCGTTCAATACCAAGACCAAATGTGGAGCAGTTTAGCACAAGCCATGCTTCAAGCCACCCACACACCTTTTAGCCCTATTCCTGCCAATTCAAAAGGCATTATACGAATCCCCTACGCCGTCAATCCTCACCACTTTCAAATGATTCCCATTGAAGACGTACTTTTTGAACAAATTCCACCCAATACCTTTAAAGATGCTTTCATACTGATCGGCTCCAGCGCAATGGGACTCTCAGACCGAGTGTCCACACCCGTTCACCCTTGGTTACCCGGCGTTATCATTCACGCTCAAATGCTCTACAGCTTAAAAAACCAAACCTTCACACCTTGGCCCTTCATGGCCGAACTCACCCTCGCTTTCACGCTAACCGGGCTATTTTTCTTACTTTACACCCTACTTAATGACAAGTTAAAACGCCACTACCTCATTCTTTTAGGCTTATTAACCGCATGGGTTTTTATCTCTTTTTATGCTTGGCAATCTCACTCAACCTTCAACCTATCCCTGCCCTTTGTCATACTCATACTGCCCACACTTTTAATCCAACCCATTCAATGGTGGCACAGCCAAACAAAAAACAGACACATCACGCGTCTATTTAAAAACTACCTAAGCGCAGAACTGGTTGACCAACTGATCAATACCCAAAGCTCTCCTCTCACGCCACAACAAAAAGAGATCACTATCCTCTTTGCAGACATTGAAGGTTTTACCGCGCTAGCTAAACAGCTCCCAACGCAACAACTTGCTCACATTACCCGAGACGTACTTACCGTACTCACGCACGCGATTCAAACCCAGCAAGGCACGTTGGATAAATACATTGGCGATGAAGTCATGGCCTTTTGGAACGCTCCTTTAGACCAAAAAGACCATGCACAACGCGCACTGGATGCGGCCCAAAAAATGATATACGACCTTAAAATTTACAACCAAACGCACCCCAATCAACCCAATATCACCATACGCATTGGCATTGACACTGGAACCGTTATGGTTGGCGATCTAGGCACTAACTTTAGACACAGCTACACCGCCATAGGTCAAGCTGTTAACAATGCCAACCGCCTATACGCCTATGCAAAAACACACCAAAAATACATCATGATTTCAAAAAACACCTTTAATCAGCTCAGCAATCCTACTGTCGAGCCTTTTACGGGTGTATACTGCACAGCACAGTCCAGCCCGTTACCCAAAAAAATTAAGCCATGAATCAAATCAAACAATCCTCCAAAACCATCCTAATACTAGGCATCTTACTCACCCTCACTCCCGTCGGCGTTTACCTGCTCCACAACGCACTGCCCAGTTCACCCCAGTTCCTCCCAAAAACCGTTGGATTCTTTACCCCTAGCCAACTCGAAGACTCACAACACCTATCCCACTACTCTATTTTAAACACCCATCCCAAAGAAAATTACAGCCAATTTGAAACCACCACACTCTTTAAAGCCCTTAATCAGGTTAAAAACACGCCGCATAACATTGTAATTAACCTAAGCGACATATTATTTATTCACAAAACAGCACAAGAGCTCAATCACACCATTGAACACAACAGCAGCACAGTCACTAAAAAATTCCCTCCACCCCTTCACCCCAAAGTGCACAAAGCGTTAGAACCACAAGCCTTGCAAAATACAATTAAGACCCTATTCCAATATCTAACACCCTACAGATCAACGATTCAAGCTTTGATGGTTTCCGACGAACCTTATTTAAACGGCATCTCAAAACAAGATTTAGAAAATGTTATTCACGCGCTTAAACAACACCAAACGCAATACGGACTCGCACAAATCCCTCTATGGATCAACTTTGCTGGCGCACTCTTTAACCCTCAGTTTGCCAAAGTGGTTGACCAAAATCTAGGGCAATACGTTTACAACATAGATCGCTACTACCAGAGCCAAACGCAACGTGAACCCAGCATGAACGAACAAGAAAAACAAAATTTTAACAACTGGAAAACCATCATTCAAAAACACCGTCTCGTCTCATACGAGCAAGCTGGCAACATCTACACCCAAGGCGGGCTGCCAAAAGGAATTGACCTCGTTTCATTTGATTTTTACCTATCCACTTTACTCTTTGACGACATGTACCAAAATGCCCTAGAGTGGTTTGCAAACAGCGCCAAAACACCCAGCTGTGCTCCCTTTAAAAACACACCACTCTCCGAGATTAAAAACCAATTAAGTTTTTTACAAAATGGCCCCGTTTCCGCCAAGCCCCAACAAGACAAACTGCATCTCAACCAACTTTTTCAGTGCCGAATGGATGCCACCACCCAACTGCTTCTTCAACAAATTGCCAAAGACTACCCCGCTAACAACGCTCCCAGCATTATAATGATTGCCGAATCCAGCTCAAATGCCTTTTTTGAACGAGACAAAGACAACCAAATCGAACCCAATCAACCCGAAGCACTGGTTGAACAACGGGTTTACAACGAGGTTGAACGCTACATTAACTACCACCAACGCACCCCACATATATTCAACAGCGGTATCGCCTATTTTCTCTACCCAAACGCCTACGACTACTCAATTCAATTAAAAATAAAAGGCGTTCAAGACCTTCCCTCCGTTAAATACCTGATTCAACAACACTACAAAGAATAATCACTCAGAAACTATGTGAAATAGTGATACGAGGAATTTGTTCGAAAACGAAAAATCAACCGCTTTTGCCTACATGGTAATTGCTTTAAGAGGCAAAAAAAAAGCCCTATCACGCGGTGCATGATAGGGCTTAACAAGCAAAAATCATTCAAGTCATTTACTTACCTTTAAAACGTAAATCCTTTGAAATCTTTTTCAATGTTTTTTCTCCAATCCCTTTTACCATCAATAAATCTTCAGGCTTTTTACACTTTACCTTTTTACAATATTTAGAGATCGCTGCGGCCTTCGCTGGACCAATTCCAGCTAAGGCCGCTGAAATTTCATCAATCGATGCTTTATTGACATTTACGGGTGCGGCGGACACTGAAAAACTCAGCATTAAAAATGTTAGCGCTACTAAATACTTAATTACCATTGTCTATTCCTCTTCTATAAAAAAATAATTCACTCCATTCACACCAAGCCATCATAACAAAATAAAAAAAATACAAAATAAGCAAGATTATCCAGCACGCTAGAAAAAAACGTCGCTAAAAAAGGTTATTTTGAAGTAGATTTTTCGTTATCAAACAACCTTTCCCAAAAAAACCAAATATAAAACCTAAAAAATGCTACTATAAATATGTAAATTAAATCCGAAATATGGAATAAAAAATGATATTTTTAAATTTAAAAATTGATAACATTTGTATGTTTAAAGACACATTTATTGACTTTACCTATCCCAAAAAAATCACAGATTCAACGATTGAAGGTGAGTTTTTAAAAGACTTTCCAAAAATAAAATACAAAAAGGTGTGTATTTTAATGGGGGCAAATGCATCAGGAAAAACCACCCTTGGTAAAGTGATGTGTGCCATTAACAACTATCTAAGCGGCACGCCACTAGACCACGTAAAAAAATCCATACACAACAAAACCAAAAAATCCTATATTAAAGTGACTTATATCACTCCTGACACGGGTCAAATACACGCTCTAAAAATAGTATTTAACCAAGATGGTTTAATCTCTGAGTCTTACAAGATCAACGAGCTAAGAGCCTCAAAAAGCCTCAAAAAAACATTAAGTGACCTAAAAAACTCAAAGCCTGAATTTTTATTTGAACGTGATGAAAATAACCATGGCATTAAAAATCCAGGGTTTGCTTCTGTTGCAAAATTAACAGGAATAACAACGCTTGATACCGAAAAAACAGGTTGGCACTATTTATACAGCGACTTCCAAGCATCATCACTCCACTTTGAACATAATAATATCCAACTTCTTGAAACCGTTTTAAAAGTATTTGATGCGTCGATAAATAAAATCGAGCCAATTATAAACTCTGAATTTGCTTATGTTATAGAGTTCAAAAATGATGATATCGTTATCGTTGATAACGGCACAATATCTAACGATGACCGGCTTTCAAGAGGTACGATTGAGTCAATTGAAGTGGCTGGCTTTATAAGTGCCATCATTCAGCTACAAGCACAAGATAAAAGCAGTACCTATTTTTTAGATGAAAAGATGGCTTATTCACATTCTGAAATAGAAATTGCCATGCTCAATTTAATGATTGGGAAATTAAACAACCAATCTCAACTGTTTTATACCACTCATAATTATGACATTCTGGAGATGAACCTACCAAGCCACAGTTATATTTTTATGAAAAAAGAGGACTTTGTCACCGTCTCTCATCCTGAAAAAATGGGCTATACTAAAAATGATCGCTCTCTTTTAGGTTATGTTAAAAACGATGTTTTTAATACCCTTCCTGATACTTCAAAAATAGATGAACTGCTATGAGTAAAACAAACGCTAAGACCATTTATTTTTATGAAGGGGAAACTGAAAAAAATCTATTAGTCGCACTCAAAACATTAAGATGCATTCCCGCTGGAAACCTTAAAAAGTTCAACCTTTGGGAAAGCGACATCAAAAACCAGTTCCGTACCTTTCAAAAAACAGATCAATTGCGATTTGTGATTGATACCGATACGGTGTCACCATCAACCACCTTCGTAAACAATATAAAACATCTAAAGCCATATATTTTTTGTTTAATCATTCAGAATACAAACTTAGAGGATGAACTGAGAATCTCTTGCAGTAAATCCAGTGACAGAACCTTATTTAACGATTTTTATAATGTTTCAAGCAAGAATGAATTTAAAACACGCTTTGCACAAGATAAAAAACTTCAAACTAAGCTACTCACCCAAAATTTTGACTTCAACACACTCTGGCAAAACACCGATAGTTTTGATGCATTTTGCAGATTACATAGTATAAACCCTCGAATATGTAAAATGCACTCTTAAATATCCAAATCTCTCTCTCCCCCCTCTCAAAAAAATTGACCAAAAAAACATTTTCAATCTATAATACTCGCTTGGCGCCGATTTGATACATCAGCTTGCGGGCGCATTAAAAGTACGGCTAAAGCGTGGAATCTTATCTAAAATTCCCGTCTATTCCCCGTACCTCGTTAATGAGACCTTTGCACGATAGGATGCACGGATAAAAAAGGCTGTAAACCGCCTGATTTTCGTTGAAAACCTTGTGAATAGCTAGCTATTCGCTGCGATTTCCGCCTCAATCAGTCAATTTTCATCTCTTTTTTCTCTCGCGCCCCTATCGTGCAAAGGTCTCAATTTA
>JAKITH010000114.1 GCA_021648185.1 Thiomicrorhabdus sp.
TTGATTGAGAGCTGTACCCGTGTGTACGGTCGATTGAAAATAATTTTCTGTAGGATCAAGGGTCAAGCAAGAAATCGCGTTATTCATGAAATATCCGAGTTAATTGTAAGGTCGTTCCCATACAGACGCATGAGAACGAGGAATTAATTTACTGCGCTCAATACTCATCGTCCATACCTGGCAAGTTCAAATCTTGATAGTCATCAAAATCATCGATGAATTCCTCCATTGATGTATTCCAATCGTCTGCCAAATGCACGGAATTAGGCTCGTGATACGTCTTTCCAACGTTTGGCGCTGAATCCAAGGTATCTTCAACGAGTACTCTACCCATAATTGCGACTCCCCAAATGTTTATTCAATCTTGTGTTCTCAGTTTCTTTTACGTCCCGAGGGAGTAAAGTTTTACAATGATTGTTAAAGAAAAGAGATGGCAGTCGCAGTTTTACGAACAATGAAGGTTAAATTGGCGTAATGCCATCCTTTACCTAAATGTTATGATTAACTTTCTCTAAAGCAAAAAGCATTAACTGGTTACCATCATGTCGATTATTACGATAGAAAACGAATATTTACGTGTACAGATCAATTCTTCGGGTTCTGAAATGCAGTCGTTTTTCGATAAAAATCGAAAGCTTGAATGTTTATGGCAAGGAAACCCTGATTATTGGGCTAGGCAAGCCCCGGTTTTGTTTCCCATTGTCGGTCGGCTCAAGAACGATAGGTTAATTCATCTTGGGCAATCGTATCCCATGAGCCAGCACGGGTTTGCGCGAGACATGCCATTTGATGTTTGCCTTAAAGAAAGTGATGCGGTACAACTTCGTTTGCTCAGTAATCAAGTCACACTAAAACAATTCCCGTTTGATTTCGAATTGTTAATTGATTATCGAATTCAATCAAATCGTTTAGTAACAACTTATATTATCCGCAATCCCCAAGACGTTTCTTTGCCTGTAGCCATTGGCGGGCACCCAGCGTTTAACTGGCCACTTTTCCCCGGCATAGCGCAAGAGGCTCATGTTATTGAATTTGAACATGATGAAAATCAATTAATCAGGCAACTGGAAAACGGGTTGATGCTAGACAAAAAAATCCAGAACCCCATTGAAAACAAACAACTCGTTTTAAACAATGCACTATTTGAAAATGACGCATTGATTTTTGATAAAATAAAGAGCCGAGTGCTGACGTATTCGGCAGCAGATGAAATTTCACTTACCCTGTGTTTTAACGATTTTCCTCATTTCGGGATATGGAACAAACCCGGGGCTTCTTTTGTTTGTCTGGAACCCTGGCACGGTTACTCTAGCGGCAAAAATTTTGATGGTGATTTTTCTCAAAAAGAAGGGAATTTTCTAGTTCCTGGACACGCTGAAGTGGAGAAAAAATTTGAAATAATACTGGACTGACGCTAAGAAATTCGCGTGGAATTTGGATGACGCTTAAGTGCAGTGCCACCTTACTTAAGGACGAGGGCATAATTATTTTAACATTTTCTTGTCTATTTTCCGGTCTTCGGTGTTGTTTCTACGCTCACATAATTCACTATGGGCTTGTCAAAAAATAACTTGATGGTTTAATATCATTTACAAATAAATAGCAGTGTCAGAATGACCATAACCATCAAATTATTATTTGATAAGCCCTATGTTCAGCTTCTCAGCGCTTTGAAGGGCAAAAATATCCTGCGAAAATTAGTTAAAATAATTATTCCCTCGTACTTATTTCAGCAATTAATTGATCCAAAAGTAGAGCGAATAGAATGGTGATAAAAATCATGCGCTAAATTTTTTATCGTTTTTTATTTTTTCGGTTTTTTACGATGACTTGCTCTAAAGTTCAATACCTTTTTGTGCCATGATTCCGGTTTTGTATGCGTGTTTAATTTCTCGCATTTCTGTCACTGTGTCGGATGCATCAATTAGCGCTTGTGGCGCGCCACGGCCAGTGATAATGACATGCTGCATTTTTGGGCGTTTTTCTAAGTCAGCGATCACAGTTTCTACCGAAATATATTTTTGCTTAAGTGCTATATTCAGTTCATCGAGAATCACAAGATCAATCGATTCGTTGCTCAGTAATTCAACCGATTTTTTCCACGCTTTTTCGGCGGTTTTAATATCTTGTCCTAAATTTTGCGTGTCCCATGTGTAGCCTTCGCCCATCACATGAAACTCAACTTCTTCTGGAAATCGGCGAAAAAAAGCTTCTTCGCCTGTTTCAATTGCTCCCTTAATAAATTGCACAACGCCAATACGCATATTGTGGCCCAGTGAACGCGCAACCATGCCAAATGCAGAACTACTTTTACCTTTGCCGTTACCTGTGTGTACGATGATGATGCCACGTTCTTTGTTGGCGCGCTTTATTCCTGCATCGACAAGTTTCTTTTTACGCTTCATGCGTTTTTCGTGGCGTTCTGATTTTTCGGTATCCATAGGGTTTCTCTATTTTTAGGTTCGTGGTAATGAATTGTGTTGTTCATTCATAGATAAATGGGGGGAGGAAAATAAAATGATAGGATCTCGTGAGTAAAATTTTCTCAGAGGTTATCGTTTTATTAGTAATCGTTCGTCGCACGGCTTCATTTTTTTGTATTCCGTCGGCGTGCAGCCGACCCAACGTTTAAAGGCATGATTAAAAGCACTTTGCTCAGAGAACCCCAAGTGTAGGGCCAAGTCTATTAGGGATATATTTTCATCTTTTAGATAATCGATGGCAATCTCTTTTCGAGTCGCATCGAGAATTTGTTGAAAATTGATATCTTCTTTATTGAGTTTTTTCTGAAGTGTTCGTGTGCTGACAAAAAGCTGGCCCGCAATGTTTCGAATATTCATGTTTCCTTGATTAACACTCTTGATCAGCGCTTGCTTGACTTTTCCTTCCCAGCTATCAGCGTGAGTTTGTTGACCAAGTAAATATTCGGCATGACGTTCAATGGTGATTAAAAATTGAGGGTCTGCGTGGGGAACGGGTAGCGGCAGTGATTCGTTTGAAAATAACATGCCATTGACCGGGTAATTAAACTCAATAGGGCACTGAAAATGGGTTTCTAAATCGTTTGAATGAGCGGGCTGTGGTCGACTAAGTTGAACACGTACGGGAGAAATTTTTTTGCGCGTCATTTGTCTGAGCAGCATGATGATAATAGCAAACATTGTTTCGGTAATGTGTTGACTGACTCGTTGGCTTAATCCTGTCGTTTCAACGGTGAATGTGGACGTGTCTTTTCCCTTATCTAATCGAGGTAGAGGGCCAGAAGACATTACCCCGTGATATTCGCAGACTTTATCCAGCGCCTGTTCTACGTTCATGCAATTACTTGCCAGTACTGCCAATATATTGCTTTTTAAACCATTGGCAGCGAGACCCGCATGAAATCCAAGTAATTCGTCATTGATTATATTCAATACAACGCGCCATGTATCTTCCAGCAGGGGGAATGGTAGCCAGGTTTCAGCGTGATGTATCCAAGCCACATCAAGTCCAGCGTCTATCAAATATTGTTCTCCATCATGGCCAATCGAGTAAAGGTAGTCGATCAAAATTAGGCACGCTGCGGGTGATGTTCCTTTATTACTGTCTATCATGGGCATATCAATTTTGGAATGTTAGCGCTCATTATCAAATAGGATGCGCGATATATCAAGTCGGATAATTCCGTATTTCGGCAAAATGGGGTTACTAAGAATCAAGGTGCTGCTATGCAAGAATACAAAAATAAATTTGATCAGTTGTTAGGGCAGTTTGCGCTTTGTGTCTATGATCATGCAAAGTTAACGTTGGTGATTCTAACTTTGATTATAATTATCTTCAGTTACGGTATTTCTAAACTACAAGTTGAGACTAGTACCGAAGGGTTGTTTCACGAAGATGATCAGACATTTATAAACTATGAGGCGTTTAAACGACAGTTTGGTCAGGACTCAATTGCCATTGCGGCCATTCAATCCGATGATCTTTTTACGTTTCCCATTTTACAGCGTCTTAAGGACTTTCATATCGAGCTGGAAAAAAACGTGCCCTATGTTGATAAGGTTACCAGTTTGTATAACGTTACGAGCATTCGCGGAGAAGAGGGGGCGTTATTGGTCAATGGTTTGTTAGACAAAATACCTAAAAATAAGCAGTCCCTTGCAGCATTAAAACACTATGTTATTAATAATGAGCTCTCCTGAATTCGTATCATAAGTGCATAACCTCCACACCGTGAAGGCTTGAGTCACCATTTGGGTCTAGAACAAGACCCAAGTGTTAAACTACGCAAGTCATCACCAAACGATCTGCGGAGGTTAGCTATGAGCTATACACACTTGAGTCTTGA
>JAKITH010000115.1 GCA_021648185.1 Thiomicrorhabdus sp.
CAATTCAAAAACAAAGAATGCCTCCGTAAAAACCTCCTCTGCGCAGGAGTAACGATCTTTACAGCTGCATTCAGGTGCTTAATATACCACATAAGTACTTATAACAACACTTTTCTAAAGGTTGATTCGTAACAATTCGTACTTAACCCCTGTAAACAAAAAAAGCCAGGCTCTGGCGCTAAAATTATGTAAGCGCTAAAACCCAGCTTTTAAAATTTGGCTCCCGATGCTGGACTCGAACCAGCGACATACGGATTAACAGTCCGGTGTTCTACCAACTGAACTAATCGGGATTGGTAGTATCAAATCAATCATTTGATGAGGCGTATTATAGGGATTATTTTTTTTGCCGCAAGCCTTTTTTGCATTTTTATTTTAAAATAAGTTTTTACCGTTTTCCTTTAAAACGCCCTCTTATAATTACGCATTCTATTTCGTTTATACTAAAATACACCCCAACTTAAACAATTTGAGAGTTAAAGCCCATGAAAAAAGTCGTTATTCCCGTTGCCGGTTTAGGCACGCGCTTTTTACCCGCCACTAAAGCCATTCCCAAAGAGATGATTACCTTAGTGGACCAACCGCTTATACAATATGTGGTACAAGAAGCAGTGAACGCAGGGTTTACCGACATTATTCTCGTCACCCACTCTTCTAAGCAAGCGATTGAAAACCACTTTGATCATAATTTTGAGCTAGAAGTCAGCTTAGAGCGTAAAAATAAAGTGGCATTGATGGAAAAACTCAAAGCCATTATCCCCCCCCACATTAACGTCATCGCCGTTCGTCAACCCGAACCACTTGGACTTGGCCATGCGGTGTTGTGTGCTGCATCAGTGATTGGCGATGAAGATTTTGCGGTTATTTTGCCTGATGTGATTTTAGAAACGGGCTCAGCAGATTTAAAGCAGATGGTTGATGCCTTTTGCAGCACCAAACAAAGTCAAATTATGGTTGAAAAAGTCCCACCACAAGAGGTGGATAAATATGGCATTGCCGATTGTGATGGTGCCACATTGGAAGCCACAGCCTCTACCCCCATGAAAGGCATAGTGGAAAAACCCAGCCCCGATACTGCCCCCAGTAACTTGGCGGTAACGGGTCGCTATGTGCTTGATAATGAGGTGCTTGAACTGCTCAAAACCACCCCAAAAGGCGCTGGAAATGAGATTCAACTGACCGATGCAATTGCGCGTTTAATTGAAACCAAAGGGGTTCAAGCCTTCTGCTTAGCGGGCGAAAGTTATGATTGTGGTGATAAACTCGGTTACATGAAGGCCTCGGTACAGTTTGCCTCCATTCACCCAGAGCTAGGCACTGAATTTACCCACTGGCTAAAAACCTTTACCGCCGAGCTAAAATAATGATTAAAACTCAAGCGTATGCCAACTTACATAACCTTTCCAAAACGTTACAACCCCAGCATCTAAAAACGTTGTTCTCGCAAGATACTGAACGCTTTGAGCACTTTCACTTGAAGACAGACGGATTGTTGTTTGATTATTCAAAACAAAAAGTCACCACTGAGGTCGTTGATGAACTGCTCAATTTAGCCAATGAACAAGGGTTAAACAAGTGGATTACGCAGCTTTTTAATGGCGAGAAAATCAATACCACAGAGAATCGCGCCGCATGGCACACCGCATTACGAGACATAAGTAACCCCTTGCCAGAGGTTAAGAAACAGTGGCAAAAACTGGAGTCTCTGGTGAATCAAGTTCATCAAAAACAGTTTAGAGGCTACTCTGGAAAGCCTATTTCAAACATCGTTAACATTGGCGTGGGCGGCAGTGATTTAGGGCCCTTAATGGTGACCCATGCGCTGGATAAAGACAAACCCGAATACGCACCTGAAGTGCATTTTGTGTCTACGCTGGATGCGAGACAGTTACATAAACTGTTGGACACCCTTGATCCTGCAACCACGCTGTTTGTGATTGCCTCAAAATCATTTACCACCATTGACACGCTTTCACTCGCAAAAACCGCAAGAGAGTGGTTGCAACAGTTTGCCCCCAGCGCCCAAGCGGTAATGAACCATTTTATTGGCATTTCAACCAACCCTAACAAAATGTCTGAATGGGGTGTGCTCCCCAGCCACCAACTGCTGTTTTGGGAGTGGGTTGGCGGACGTTTTTCACTGTGGTCTACCATTGGGTTTAGCATTGCCGTACGTTTAGGCATGACAGGGTATAATGAGATGCTTGCGGGAGCGCACGCGATGGATCAGCATTTTAAAACCGCGCCCTTTAAAGAGAATATACCCGTTTTACTCGGCTTAATCGGCATTTGGAACACCAATTTTTTAAACCTGTCTGCCCAAGCCATTCTGCCTTATGACTCCCGCTTAAAGTATTTTGCCAGTTATTTAGAACAGCTCGTAATGGAAAGCAATGGTAAAAGCGCCCGCCGTGACGGATCCCCCGTGACCTACCGAACCTGTCCTATTTTATGGGGCGAAGTGGGACCAAATGCACAACATGCATTTTATCAACTGCTGCACCAAGGTACCGAGCGGGTGATGTCGGACTTTATTCTCTTTTCTCAAGGGGATTCCAGCTCCAAACGCGCCACGTATCATCAAAACTTAAACATTGCCAACTGCTTGGCGCAGAGCCGTGCGATGATGATGGGGGAATCTAACGATGACCTGCATAAAAACTATCCTGGCGATCAAGTGTCCAATACCCTGCTGTTAAAAAAACTGGATGCCTATCATTTAGGCATGCTCGTTGCGCTGTACGAGCATAAAGTGTTTGTGCAGTCGGTGATTTGGGAGATTAATCCTTTTGATCAATGGGGGGTCGAATTAGGTAAAAAATTGGCGATGGATATTTTAGAACACATTGAACACCAATCGGTCAACGGCTTAGACAGCTCCACCGCACACCTTCTTAAAACCATTTGGAAACAAGACGATGAAAATTAATGTATTTGGCACCCATATTAGTGCATTAGTGTGCGCGGGGTGTTTGGCCGAGACAGGCAACCAAGTGGTGCTGATTGGCAACCGAAAGTATGAACGCTCTGAACCAGGACTCTCCAAGCTCCTCGATGCCCAAATTGATGCGGGACGATTAAAGATTTCAGCGTCGTTTGACATTGAAGCCGAGTATCAAATTATCGCCTTAGACCCAGAACAGTGCGAAGAGGCAAAAGAGATTGCCAACCAACTGGCCAAAGGGAGCAATCCAAATCGCTGTATCATCATTCGCGCTAACTTTACCATGGGCACAACCCAACAGATTGAAAAACTGGCTCGTATCCCTTGTGTGGTTAACCCTGATTTTACGTCAGAAGGCCGATCCATTCAGGATTTTAAGCGACCCGATCGTATTATTATTGGTTGCCGAAACCCGGATACCTTAATGCAGTTTAAACGTTTGTTTGCGCCTTTTAATCGCAACCAAAACGTGATGATCGAGATGTCTCCTGAATCGGCCGAGTTGACCAAATACGCTACCAATGCGATGTTGGCCACTCGAATTTCACTGATGAACGAACTGGCACTGGCGGCAGAATCATTGGGAGCGGACATTGAGGAGGTTCGCCAAGGCATCGGAACCGATAAACGCATTGGCACCTCTTATCTTTATGCCGGCATTGGCTTTGGCGGCACGCATTTTGCCAAAGACCTGTGCCGTATTCATAAGATCATCAACCCCTCCGAATCAAAAGAGGGCTTGCTGGAAGCGGTGATTCGCATTAATGAACAGCAAAAAGAGGCGCTTTTTCGCAAGGCGTGGCAATACTTTGACTGCCATCTTGAAAATAAAACCATTACCTTATGGGGCATCAGCTACAAACCTAACGCTACTTCCATAGAGGGTGCGCCCAGCTTAGAACTGATTAAGGCGTTTTTAAATCAAGGTGCCACATTGCACATTTTTGACCCGATGCTTGACGTTAATTTTACGATGTGGATGCGAGCAAACCTCTCTTTAGACCAACAAAAAAATCTGCACATCGCCTCTGATATGTATGAAGCCACCCAAAATTCCGATGCCCTTTGCCTCGTAACAGAGTGGCAAGCTTTTTTATCGCTTGACTTAGACAAACTAAAAGCCAATATGAACACCCCCCTTATATTAGACGGCCGCAATATCTACGACAAAGCGTGGCTGACAGAGAATGATTTTATCTATTACGGTATTGGACGATAACCATGACAACACACAATTTAACGGCCTTTAAAGCCTACGACATTCGAGGCAAAGTACCCGAGCAACTCAACGAAGCACTCGCTTATCAAATTGGCCGCGCCTATGCCAGTGAACTCAACCCCAAACAGGTGGTGATTGGCTACGACATTC
>JAKITH010000116.1 GCA_021648185.1 Thiomicrorhabdus sp.
CCGTTCCCGAATTAATTTTCATGTGCAACGTCATTTTTTCGCCACTTTTCCAAGCTCGCGGCGTATTTACAACCTGATCCACGGCCATTGTTCCATCATGACAAGACAGGCACAACAGGGTAATTTCATTGGGTATCTTGGCGACAGATTGCAGCGTCATACTGGAATAAAGCGTATAATCTCGCATATCCGAACGAATTCGATTCCAGCCCGCTATTTGCTGCGCCTCACCATCTTTGCTATCCACATCTGGCGGTACATGACAATAGACACATGCATAACCATAGTCATCATAAGCCACCCCTTCCATCGCTTTAGCTCCAGCCCTTTTATTAAGTGCCGATAAATCATGCTTAGATCCAATGATATCCAAAGGATCCCAGCCAAATTCTGGCTCATCCATCGTCTCTGCATGTGCCTCTGCTTTTTGTCGTGCGATAGACTTTGGCACTTCCTTTTTAGCCACTAGCTGAGGCTCAATGGCATCCTCTTGAGATTCTTTAGCGTTCGCCACTAATGCTGTCAAACACCATGCACCGACCATTGCCATCAAGATTAACCATTTTTTACGACCAGCCATATTCAGCTCCAGTCTTTTCGCTCAATAGATAACCTCGCATAAAAATAAAACACAAGACAAAAAACAGAGCGCATTAAATTTCAGAAAAAAGATACTACCACATTCATAACAAAATTTTATGCTATATAAGCACAACTGCCGTAGCCACCCGTATTTCAGCCTAAATTCTTTTTATGCCATTATCACCATAATTACACTAATCTACTCAAACTTCAATAAAAGCAAATACTTACTACACTTCGCTTTATCCCCTTACAAGGGAAAAGGGATTTATTCACTCCCACCCTCATCAAGCAAGCGCTGAACTTTTTTTAACATTTCCTCATCCCAGTCAACCAATCCCACAGCAAAATACCGCAAAATACCTTCTTGATCAATAAGATACACCTGAGGAATGACGTTGACCTTCAAAATAACTTTAGTTTGCACCATACTTTGATCAAACAACTGTAAAAACCCATTCGGGTGATCCAATAAATACTCTTTTGCGGAATTTAAATTTTGGTCTACCGAGAGCGATGCAATCACAACCGACTCATCCAATTTTTCAGAAAAAGCCAAAAAATGAGGCGCCTCTTCTCGACAAACGCTACACCATGTGGCCCATAGCTTCAAAATAACCACTTTCCCCCTTAACTGCTCCAACGTAAAAGGCTCTTTATCATAAGTGACTAACGTCATATCAGGAAAAGGCTTGCCCACAGCAACTTGATGGTTTGAAGAGTCATCACACCCTTGCAACACCACAAGAATCCCTATCAATAAACCAATATACCCTCGTTTTTTTAGCATCTCGACACACCGCCCCAAATAAAAACATTTCAAAATTCTACCGCAAAAAAACACCGTAAGGCATTATAATAGCCCTCCAACTCAATTTGCGCTTGTAGCTCAGCTGGATAGAGCACTGCCCTCCGGAGGCAGGGGTCGGGGGTTCGAATCCTCTCAAGCGCACCATTTCTTATTTTTTACTCATAGTAACACCCTAATTTCTTTTTTCATCAACACTTTTTACTCTACAATATTCGCAACATAAATTGAACTGAATTAATCTGGAGATGGGTTTTGCTGTATCAAGGAATTCAACGCTTTCAACATGGCGAAGACAGTGCAACGGGCGTTTTAATTACCAATCTTGGAACGCCCGATGCGCCCACTAAAGAAGCTTTAAAACCGTATTTAAAAGAGTTTTTAATGGATCCTCGCGTGGTCGAACCCCCTCCAGCACGCTGGTTATGGCGCTTAATTTTAAATGGCATTATTTTAAATACCCGCCCTGAAAAATCGGCCGAAGCTTATCAAACCATCTGGAACAGTGAAGGCGAAGGCGCTCCGCTTCTCAACATTACCCAACGCCAAGTAGACGCCATTGCAGAAGCCGTTCGCCCACAATTCCAAGGCCGTGTTGAGTTTGCACTGGCGATGCGCTATGGCAATCCCTCCATTGCAAGCGGGTTAAAAGAATTACAAAATAAAGGCTGCCAACGCATTGTGGTATTGCCGCTCTACCCACAATACGCCGCCGCCACCACCGCATCCACCTTTGATGCGGTCACGGCCGAACTGCAAACATGGCGCTGGCTACCCGAACTTCGCTTTATTAACCACTACCATCGCCATACAGGGTACATTAACGCCTTAGCCAACAGCATTCGTGACTACCAAAAAGAGCATGGCAAGCCCCAATTGCTCGTCATGTCTTACCACGGCGTACCACAACGTTATTTAGACAATGGCGACCCCTACCACTGTGAATGCCATGCGACATCACGCTTAGTCGCCGAAGAACTAGGACTGTCTAAAGACGAGTATCAAGTTACCTTCCAATCTTTATTTGGCAAAGAGGAGTGGATCAAGCCCTATACCGATGCTACCTTAAAATCGTTACCTGCCAAAGGCATCAAAGACATTCAAGTCATCTGCCCCGGATTTTCAGCGGATTGCCTAGAGACCATTGAAGAGATTGGCGAAGAGAATCGCGAATATTTTGAAGAGGCTGGGGGGGAGAAATTTGGCTTTATTCGCTGTTTAAATGATCGTAAAGACCATACCGATGCACTGGCAGATATTGTGTTACAACACACTCAAGGCTGGGAAGAGCGTGATCATTTTGATGCCGAACTGGATTTAAAAGAGCGTCAAACCACGCAAGAAAACGCTCAACAGATGGGTTGCCCTCATACCATCACGCCGCCGCCCATCGTTAAAAAGGCGGGGTTCTTTTTTAGAATGCTGTAACGAAGCTTTAACATGAAAAAAAAGGGGAGAGGGAAGAAATTATTTTTTCCCCCCGTCCAATGCCAGTACCGTGCCCGTCGTATAGGGACTGTTCATCAAATACTGAACCGCTTGCCAAACCACCTCTGGCCCTGGTTCAATGCCTAATGCGGATTGCGCTAATCGTTGCTGTTTATACTCCTCATCATCTCCTTTATTAAATAGAATTAACGCAGGCGCAATGTCATTCACCTTAATATTCGGCGCTAATTTTTTTGCAAACCCTTTGCTCACCGCTTGCAAAGCGGCCTTGCTTGCAACATACGCAATGTGATCGGCTGAAACCCGATTCACACTGGCATCTGACAGTGAAACAATGTCTTTTAATGGTGCTGAAGAGGCTTGTAATAAGGGTGTAAATGCCTTATTAAGGACGTATGGCACTTCTACATGCACCTGAAATAATGCGTTAAAATTTTCTACCCCCCCCTCTTCCCCTGTCATTGCATCGTCTGGCAACCAAATGGATGCGTTATGAATTATCGCGCGTAAACTCCCTGCGGACGCTTTCACTTGTTTAATCAATGCAGGCAGCGCATCAGGTGAGGTAAAATCAACCTGAAAACCAATGCCTCCCAATGCTTTCAGTGCATCCACTTCTGGGTGGTGGGTACGATAAGTAAACAGCACTGGGTAATCACCTTGTTGTAAAAAAGCATTCGCCAAATAATAGCCTATACGTTGCCCTGCCCCCGTAATGAATACTGCGTCCTGAAGTTGTTTCATTCTGCCGCCCCCTGTATTAATTGTGCGGTTTTAACAAATGTTTGTTGAATAATCGAGGCATCAAAGCTGGCTCGATGGCGTTTGTGCTCACAATGTTGCAGTAACGCCTCTTTGGTTTCATGCCAAATTTCCATTTGAGGCTCCGTTAAAATCATCTCCAAAGGGCTTAGTCTAAAGGCTTGAGAAACATGCGCGGTATCAAATAGATGATGCACCCACGGGCTGTCGACCACCCAACCATCTGAGTAGACGGTTTTTCCCGATAAAAAGGCATTCAACTCCTCTGCCACCACTCTCAATGGCTTACCATGCTGATGCAAGACCTCTCTTGAAATATGATGTACGCCTTCCGCCTCAGCCGTCCAAAACGTCCACTCCTCTGCGGGCTTAATTAAACTGCAATACCGTGAGCCGTCCTCCAATACCACGCCAATTTCAATCGGATACGATGCACCACCAAATCCAGACGCTTCCACATCCATCACACTTGGAACTCCTCGAAACATATTTTCTCCCCCCTTCTGGTATAGACCCAACCTACTGTAAATCAAACCG
>JAKITH010000117.1 GCA_021648185.1 Thiomicrorhabdus sp.
TTGGCCATGCGTCATGGTTTTCCCTTGCGTTAAATCTTAAATGTCGGTCTGGATTTTACTTTTTTAAGTGGTTTTTGGGTGCGGGTCAGTTGCACCATTACTTCGGTGTGGGTGGTGTGCGGGAACATATCGACCATGCCTGCTTTGGTTAGACGGTAGCCTTGTTTTTCGAGTTCTTTAATGTCTCGAATGAGGGTGGCGGCGTTGCAGGAGACGTAGACAATAATTTGCGCTTTGAGTTTGCCAAGCACTTTGCAGAGGTTGAAGGCGCCTTGGCGACCGGGGTCGAGCAAAATGCGGTCGTATTTCTGTTTTTTAAACCACGGTTTTGGGGTGACTTCTTTAAAGAGATCGCCTTTGTGGAATTTAACGGCGTTGAGTGTGTTTTGTGTGGCGTTTTGTGTTGCTGTATCAACGAGGGATTGTTCTCCCTCAATGCCCACGGTGGTGTGTACTTGTTGTGCAATGGGCAGGGTAAAGTTGCCGACACCACAGAATAGATCAAGCACTTTGTGATGAGGTTCCAGCGTTAACCAGTCGAGTGCTTGGACAATCATCTGTTCATTTAAGGATTGGTTTATTTGAATAAATCCATCCAGTGGAAATGTGATTTTGAGTGGCGTAGGGGTGGTGTTAAGTGTGTAGTAGGGCTGGGTTTCTGTGCTGTTTTTTTCGGTGTTCAGGGTGCTGAAAATGCCGTTATCTGCTTCGACCAGGGTGAGTTCTTTATAGGCACGACTGGCTTTTTCTAGCAGGGAGGGTTTGCTGTCTTGAATGGCTTGGTTTAAGCCGTCGGTTAATACGGGGCAGTTATGAATATCAACCACTTCATTGGAGGCTTTTTGTTTAAAGCCTAGGCGAGCCACTTTGTCTTTTTTGCTGATGACTAAGAAGAGGCGGGCGCGACGTCGGTAGTGGGTGTCGTTTCCTACAATGGGATCGCTGTTTTGGCACTGTTGTGCTTCCACCGATTGGGTGAGTTGGGTGATGAAGTTCTTATTTTTCCAGTGACGTTGTGCGTCCAGCGAAAGGTGTTGCAGTTGGCAACCACCGCATTCATTAAAAACCGGACAAAAAGGGGTGACGCGTTCGGAGGACGGGGTTTTTATATCAATACAGTCGGCTTCGTCAAAGTTGTCATGGTGTTTGGTCACTTTTGCGGTGACGATATCGCCCGGAATGGCATTGTTCACAAAGATGGTTTTGCCTTCAAAGTGTGCGACACCACGACCATCGTGAGTGAGTCCATCAATTAAAAGCATTTCTAATAAGGTGTTTTGGCTGGTCATAAGGTGTTTTCTTTTTGTTAGGGTCAAGTGGTTGGACATTAATCAATGCCAAGCAGTTTATGGGTTTGTAAACTCAATTGCCATCGAGGGTGTTTTAGACAGTAATCAATGGCTTGTTTTAGGTTGTTTTGTTGAATGACTGGGTCGGCATCGTCCATGGGTTGCAGATAAAAATGCGGGTAGTTAAGGTGCTCAACTTGCTCAGGAAGTAAGTTTGGTTGAGGGTAGACCAGTTTGAGTTCGTCGCCCGATTCAAGCAGTATGGGGGCGTTGGCTTTGGGGCTCATGCAAATCCAGTCAATGCCTTTAGGGGCGCTTTTGGTGCCATTGGTTTCAATGGCAATTTCAAATTGATGTTGGTGCAGCTGGGTAATGAGTGCATCATCAACTTGCAGAAGCGGTTCGCCCCCCGTGAGTACTACAAAGGGGGGGGTAAATTTTGAGTCCGTTTGATTTGGCCAAAAAGTAAGTAGGTGCTGGCATAGCGCTTCTGCGTTTGGAAAGCGCCCGCCATTTTGGCCATCGGTGCCAATAAAATCGGTATCACAAAATTGACAGATCGCACTGGCTCGATCACTTTCGCGCCCTGTCCAGAGATTACAGTTGCTCATTCGGCAAAAAATAGCGGGACGGCCGCTGTGGAATCCTTCTCCTTGTAAGGAGTAAAAGACTTCTTTGACCGAATAACTCATTGGGCTTCCTTTTTTACTTGTAAATTTTATAGTGCCCTAATCCCCAGATAGAAATGCGAATTAGAGTGTAATCAATTGATGTGCATAGTGAATGTAAAAAAAACAATGTCACCTTATTGGTGATGCGTCTTTTTTTACATTTTCTAGGTGCGTCAAGGGCCTGCGCTATAAACGCATTTTCTATCTGGGGATTAGGGTAGTGTATTCTACTTGAATTTTGCCTGTATTTTCTTATGAAACACCCCGTTAAGTGATATAATTCCCAGCTATTTAAAATTAGCGAATAATGGATTTACAGCGATGTCAGCAAAGACTTTATACGATAAGTTGTGGGATGCGCATTTAGTGCGTGAGGAAGAAGACGGAACGGCGTTGATTTACATTGATCGTCAGTTGCTTCATGAAGTGACCTCGCCACAGGCGTTTGAAGGGCTGCGCTTGGCAGGTCGTAAACCTTGGCGTACCGACACCAACTTGGCTACGCCCGACCATAACGTGCCAACAACCGATTTAACGGGTGGTGTGGCGAGCATTAAAGACCCTGTGTCACGCATACAAGTCGAAACGTTGGGTATGAATGCCCGTGAGTTTGGCATTACGGAATTTGCAATGGGCGATATCCGCCAAGGCATCGTGCACGTAGTAGGGCCTGAAGAGGGCGCGACGTTACCCGGCATGACGGTGGTGTGTGGCGATTCTCATACCGCAACACATGGTGCGGTTGGGGCGTTGGCTCATGGGATTGGTACATCAGAAGTAGAGCACGTATTGGCAACGCAGTGTTTGATTCAGAAGAAGATGAAAAACATGCTCATTCGTGTAGAAGGTCAGTTGCAAAAAGGCGTTACTCCTAAAGATGTGGTGTTGGCTATTATTGGAAAGATCGGTACCGCAGGTGGCAATGGCCATGCCATTGAGTTTGGTGGTCAGGTGTTTCGAGATATGTCAATTGAAGGTCGCTTAACCGTTTGTAATATGGCGATTGAAGCGGGTGCTCGCGTTGGCTTGGTGGCGGTGGATGAAAAGACCGTTGAGTATGTTCAAGGTCGTCCTTATTCGCCAAAAGGAGATGATTGGGATATGGCCGTTACCGCTTGGATGGACTTGAAGTCGGATAACGATGCGCACTTTGATAAGGTGGTTGAGCTGGACGGTTCAACGATTGAACCTCAAGTCAGCTGGGGAACCTCGCCTGAGATGGTGTTGGATGTAAATGGCATTGTGCCAGATCCTGCGAAGGAGTCGGATGCGGTAAAAGCGGACGGCATTCAACGCGCGTTGGATTACATGGGCTTGAAGCCGAATACGCCTATAAAAGATATTCCTGCCGAATATGTATTTATTGGCTCGTGCACCAACTCCCGTATTGAAGATTTTAGGGCGGCCGCACAGGTGCTTAAAGGGCGTAAAATAGCCGATTCTGTGGAGCTGGCTTTAGCCGTCCCGGGGTCTGGATTGGTTAAGCAACAAGCGGAAGCGGAAGGGTTGGATAAAATATTTATTGAAGCCGGTTTTGAGTGGCGTAACCCAGGTTGCTCGATGTGTTTGGCAATGAATGCCGATAAGTTGCCTGCGGGCAAGCATTGTGCCTCAACGTCAAACCGAAATTTTGAAGGGCGTCAAGGTGCGGGTGGTCGCACCCACTTGGTCAGTCCTGAAATGGCGGCCGCAGCTGCGGTGGCGGGTCACTTTGTGGATGTTCGTGATTATTTGCAAGGGGGGGAGTAAAAAATGGATAAGATTGTAAAAATGACCGCGCTTGTTGCACCGATGGATCGTGCCAATGTGGATACCGATGCGATTATCCCTAAGCAGTTTTTAAAATCAATAAAGCGCACAGGGTTTGGTCCTAACTTATTTGACGAGTGGCGTTATGAGGATGTGGGGCAACCCGATTCTGATAACTCAGGCCGTCCATTGCGAAAAGACTTTGTCTTAAATCAATCACGCTACCAAGGCGCTAAAATTTTATTGGCGCGTGAGAATTTTGGCTGTGGTTCCAGTCGTGAACACGCGCCTTGGGCGTTAAAAGATTACGGCTTTGATGTGGTGATTGCTCCGAGTTTTGCCGACATTTTTTTTAATAACTGCTTTAAAAATAGCCTTATGCCGATTTTGCTGGTTGAGTCCATTGTTGATGGTTTGTTT
>JAKITH010000118.1 GCA_021648185.1 Thiomicrorhabdus sp.
TGAAAAAGCCTCTGAAACATGCCGCAACACTCTATTTTCAAGATCTTTTTGCCCCCTATAAGGGTCAACCAACTCTCCTGCTTTATCCTGTGCCATTGCATTAATGGTCAAATCACGACGAATCAAATCGGCTTCCAGTGTCACACTTGGGTCAGAAAATACCTCAAACCCATGATAACCCACCCCCGCTTTACGCTCCGTTCTCGCCAGCGCATACTCCTCTTTGGTCTTTGGGTGAATAAAAACGGGAAAGTCTTTGCCCACCTGCTGAAATCCTTGATTCAACATCTCATCTGCCGTTGCGCCAATCACCACCCAGTCACGGTCATACACCTCAATGCCAAGCAGTGCATCACGAACCGCACCGCCTACTAAATACACATTTAAATCCATATCAATTTATCCATTTAAAAGAAGGAGGGGGGGGGTAAAAATAAAAAAACCGTCAACAGACGGCCTTTTAAAACAATAGAGTCAACGCAATCAATCGGTGGTTTACACCAATTCCTCGGCATTACGCCCCGCTTCTTTACGATAAAAATTATAACGCTCTCGCATATCATGCGGCACAGCATAACTTGCAATCACACGCTCTACGCTGCTGGGAACAAATCCAAATGTCGTCGAAAAATCCGAATCGGTAACCAGATCATGACGCAACATTTGCAACTGCGTTTTAGAGACCGAAGCCACCGGCGCCAAGCCGCCTAATTTTGACATAATGGTGGCATTTAAACGGCACATCGGAAACACCACAACCTCTTTTTGCATGATCTCTGCAACCAACTCTGCAAGTGATTTTAAGGTCATACGCTCTTCACCCGCCACATCCAGTTTTTGACCAAACGTTTCAGGCTGATTAAGGGTACTCACCAATGCCTTAGCAAAGTCTGCAATCCAAAGCGGCTGCACCAACGTTTCAGACTGAGCGACCATCAACAATGACATACGATGCAACTGCTTTATAAAACGTGCCGTCGTATCATCGTTTTCGCCAATCAGTAAACTCGGCTTAAAGATGGTCACATTGGCGTTCATCACACCGTGCATCAAGCCATCCACTTCCGCAACCAAACCTGTCCATTCACAGGCGGGCTGATCCGAAGACGCACCCAGTTGCGACAAACTCAACACGCGTTTAATGCCTGCCGTCTCCATCGCCGATTTTAATTTTTGATTAACGTGAACCAAGTCCGCTTCTTCAATCATCTCTGGACCCGTTAAACGGTCGGTGGTTAAATTCACCACAATATCCACACCCGACAAGGCACCACTTAATAACTCGGCGTCATCAAACGAAGACAACTTAGCCACCTTGGTGTTTGAAAACAGCGCAAAATCACGATAACGTTCTGGACGGCGCACCCATAAAGTCGTCTCGTAGCCCGCTTTAGAGAGCGCATTGACCACTTCTCTGCCCACAAAGCCCGTGCCACCAAAAACGCTTACTTTATTGCCCATTTTTCGCTTTAGCTTGCTTTCCAACATCTTTTTAACATCCAGTTTTTGAATTCAATCCGAAAAGAATAAAGAAATGCCCCCAATCGGTCAAGTATTTCAAGCCCTAAATCTTCGATAGTTTTTGTTACAATAGCCAAAAATTTAAGGACACGCCCTATGACACCCATTATTGTATCCACCTATAAAAGCCCAAAAAAACCAGCACTTTACCTATTTATTCCCAAAGAAGCGGGACTAGACTCCTTAGCCGATGAGCTGCTGGTCATGTTTGGCGAACCCGAACACATTATTGATTTTGATCTTACTCCCGACAGAAAAATGCCTCGGGATAATGCGCAAGACATTTATGAGGCATTGCAAACCAAAGGGTATTTTATGCAAATGCCGCCCACTGAAATTGAAAAAATCAGTGACATGCCACCACCGCCACCGCATTTAGATAATATCTTTTAAAATTTAAAGCACGTGAGACCGTCGCACAATAACCAACTAAAACACTCAGGTATTTACAAACGTAAAATTATCGTTACAATAACGTACCAGAATTTATTTAGACCACATTAAAGGAAACCACCATGGCTTTTACTCTTTCAGATCTACCTTATGACTACGATGCACTTGAAGTCTCTATTGACGCACGTACCATGGAAATTCACCACACCAAGCACCACAATGCTTACGTGACCAACCTAAACAACGCCGTTGCAGATACTCCTTTGGCAGACAGCTCGCTTGACGAATTAATTGCTAAAGCTGGCACGCTTTCACCTGCGGTTCGTAATAACGGCGGTGGACACTGGAATCATACGTTCTTTTGGGATGTCATGACCGGTGACAGCATGGGCGCACCTAAAGGCGCTTTGGCCGAAGAAATCAACAGCACTTTTGGTGACTTTGAACAGATGAAAGCACAGTTCAATACCGCTGGCGCCACTCAGTTTGGTTCAGGTTGGGCATGGTTAACCGTTTCAACAGACGGCAAACTTGAAATTTCTTCTACCCCAAATCAAGACAACCCATTAATGGATTGCGCTAAAGTACAAGGGTCGCCTATTTTAGGATTAGACGTTTGGGAACACGCTTACTACCTACGCTACCAAAACCTACGCCCAGCTTACATGCAAGCGTGGTGGGATGTGGTTAACTGGGACAAAGTTTCAGAACTTTACGCCGCCGCAAAGTAAACACAACCCAAGTATTGGGGTCAGAGTAAAATGCCATTTACTTGCCACTGGTTAGAAGCTTAATATAAGCTACACCCAAACTGCATTTTCAAGTAGTTTGGGAATCACTCTGTCCCAAGTTATTTAAACCAGCGCACGCTGGTTTTTTTACCCCCCTATTTTTTTATTTAGTGCCTACCTTCTTTACCAATCCGTAATATCATGATAATCTCAGCCCACTGAAATACTTAATTTTACCCACCATCGAATTTGGAATCACGCAACATGGATCAACAAAAAGACACCGACCATACTCAATGGATGTTTATTTTCGGTGCATGGCTTATCGCCACCCTCTCGACACTTGGCAGTCTATTTTTTAGCGAAGTGATGGAACTTGTACCGTGCATACTGTGCTGGTATCAACGTATTTTTCTCTTCCCACTGTCCATCATTCTATTAGTTGGCTTGTTTCCGCTGGATAAAAATGTCGTGCGTTATGCGCTGCCGCTGGCAGGTATTGGCTTGCTATTTACCCTCTATCACATCCTACTATTTTATGGTTTAATTCCAGAGGGCTTACAACCCTGCACCCAAGGAATTTCCTGTGCTGATGACAGTATGGTTCTATTTGGCGTACTCCCCATTCCCCTACTCTCACTGGCCGCATTTTCCGCTATTATTTTTCTATTATTAAAAGCAAGAGCACCCTCATGAAAAAAAACATTATTATCCTCGCAACCTCACTGTTAATGGTCGCCCTCTTTATGTTGGCAGCCTACGTTTACAATACCCAACAAGCCGAAACCAAAACGCAACTTGCTGTACAAAATAACAGCGCCCTCATCGCAGAGCACTCACCACGTAAAGGCAGCCCAGCTGCAAAAGTAACCATTGTTGAGTTTCTAGACCCCGCTTGCGAAACGTGCAAAGTCTTTCATCCCTTTATCAAAGACCTGTTGAAAAAACACCCTAATAAAATTAACGTGGTCATTCGTTACTCACCTTTCCATCAAGGTTCTGATCAAATGGTTGCCATACTGGAAGCATCGCGCAAACAAGGACAGTTTTGGAACGTGTTAGACCTAATGTTTGAGACCCAATCATCTTGGGCGATCAATCACCAAGCACGTCCTGATCTTTTTTGGCGTCATTTAACCAAAGTGCACAACCTTGACTTAAAGCGCCTGCAACAAGATATAAATGATCCTGCTATTGAAAAAGTGATCCAACAAGACTTAGCCGATGGCAAAAAATTAGGCGCCAATAAAACACCCACCTTTTTCGTTAACGGCAAACCTCTTTCCAGCTTTGGCTACGAACAGTTAATGAACTTGGTCAACAGTGAGCTTGCAGCAAACTATTAATTTTTTGTAATATACCCAAACTGCATTTTCAAGCAGTTTGGGTATAACTCAGCTTGCCTTCTAATACCCTCTCAAAATTCCAGATTCATCTGGAATTTTGAGCTCTGCACCCAAAAAATAATTGACATT
>JAKITH010000119.1 GCA_021648185.1 Thiomicrorhabdus sp.
TCCGATACTCGAAAAGCACGCCCTGCAGAATCAATACGATCTTTATTTGTTGACCTACATCGACGTACCCTGGGTGGGAGATGATTTGCGTGATAAGCCCAATGAGCGTGAATATATGTTCAACTTTTTTAAGAGTACATTAGAAGAGCATAGTCGAAAATTCATTACTTTAAAGGGAGATAAAATGCGCCCACGTTTTGAGTTTACTCGTTATGGCGTTTTTATGAAAGTGCTGTACGAGTGGATTTTATTGTAACCTAGTCGGATTATTCTTATTAAACTGTTTGGTTGAATAGGGTTGTTATTAAATTTTAGAGGATGTCATGGCAGTAAAGCAGCAGTTATTTACAGAGTTGGCAAAAATAGCACAGGCGATTGCTTCGCCACAGCGTTTGGAGTTATTGGACTATGTGGCACAAGCCGAACGCAGTGTGGAGGCATTGAGTCAATTAATGAATTTAAGTATGGCGAATACCTCCAAGCATCTACAGGTGCTTAAACAATGTGCACTGGTTAAGGTGCGAGTCAAAGGCAATCAACGACTCTATTATGTGGCGTGTGATGAAGTGGTTGAACTGATTAACTGTCTGCGTAAAACTGCAGAGAGTCAGCTGCAGGAGGTGAATCACTTGATTGATACTTATATCAGTAGGGACGAAACATTGGCACCAGTAACCAGTGAAGCGCTGTTTCAATTGATTGAACAGGGAGATGTGTTGGTGTTGGATATTCGTCCTGAAGAGGAGTATGCGCAAGGGCATATCGCTCAGGCAATTAATGTACCACCAGAGAACATGCAAAAAATATTAGCGCAGTTGGAGGAACCAGAAAAAACCATTGTGACCTATTGTCGTGGTCCTTACTGTTTGTTTGCACACGATGCCGTTCAGTTTTTACAACAAAAAGGGCTGAATGCACGGCGTTTAACCGAGGGATTTCCAGAGTGGAAGGCGGCAGGATTTCCGGTAAATGTAAACTAAACCTCAGTATTGTTATGGGTGTTACTACTTATTTTAAGGGGTGCGACATTTAACTGGACAAAGTGATTTATGAAAATGCTATGATAGGGCTGTTTAATTAAATTACAGTAATCTACAGGGTAAATTTACGATGAAAAAGCAAACAAATTCTTGGTTGGCAGTATTAAGCGGTCTGTCATTTATGGCTCTAACAGCAGGGGCAATGAGTACGGCGGTAGCCAGTCCTGCGATGATGGACAAATCGGCCGCTTCGGCAGAGCAAAAAATGGATGTCAGCAGTATTCATGGTGCCGTATCAGAGATCATTACGGCTTCAGGTTATACCTATGTGGCGATTGATGTTGATGGTAAAAAAGTGTGGGCAGCAGGTCCCGTTTCAACGTTTAAAATAGGCGATCATGTTGGCTTTTCGATGGAAATGCCGATTGCGAACTTTCAAAGCCGCAGCTTAGAGCGCACCTTTGATCGTATCTATTTTGTGGATGGTTTTATTACCAAAGAGGGTACGCTGTCAGAGAAGTCGTCTAAAATGAGTTTGTCGCATGGTAGTAATGCGGCACCACATGCTGACACAAAGGCGGTTTCAGGTAAAGTGACCGTTGAAATCACCAAAGTGGCTGGCGGTAAAGACATTGCCGAAATTTACAAAGAGAAAGAGGCGTTAAGTGGTAAAGCGGTGAAAGTTAAGGGCGAAGTGACGAAATACACGCCAAATATTCTTGGCTTTAATTGGATTCATATTCGTGACGGCAGTACCGACAGTGATTTAACCATTACCACATCGGATACGGTCGCCGTAGGGGATGTGATTGTGGTTAAGGGCTTAATTGCATTAGAGAAAGACTTTGGTTATGGCTATGTCTACCCAGTGATTTTAGAAGAGGCTAAGGTGGTAACCGAGTAACTTTTTACCTCTAACCTCAGTTTTTTTTAATGTATTTAAAGGCTCCTTTGGGAGCCTTTTTTGTTTTTAGAAAAGCCAAAATAAATAGATTTTTATAATACCCGAATCTTATTGTACAAAGCGTTAGTAAGGTATAAATTGAGACTAAAATCTGTTAGTATATTCGCTTAAATTAGTTGAAAAAGTGTCCTCGCTTTAGTTGAGAGTATTTTTTTGAGATTCACTAATTGATTTATCATTCTATTTTTAAACCCATTTGAGCACTAATATATTTATGAAATTATTAATCATCTCCCTTTTATTAAGCATGAGTAGTTTGGCACAGGCATTTACTACGTATGATTTGTATAACTCAAAAACAAGTGAAGGGCTTCCATTATTTGTTGAAGGAGACTTTGTAGAGAATGAAAATATTCCAACGTGGGGAGTTAATAATCGTTTAGGAGATGGGGCGTCTATTAGTTATAGCTTTGCAGATTGGAACTATTCTTGTGGAAGAGAAAGTTCTTGTTTTTCATTGACTGATTTTATGCCAACTGGATATCAGGAGGTGATTGGTTCGGCATTTGATGCTTGGGCTGATGTCTCGAACTTGTCTTTTAATCAAGTGGCGGATCAATCGGGTGATATTGTACTGGGTGGTGAGTTTATTGATGGTGTTGGAAGTGAACTTGCACATGCTGGAATTGGTGTAAACGACTTTTCAAATGGCACGGAAACAATCAGTTATATTTCCAGTGGTTTTGTGCATTTTGACAGCGATGAACCTTGGTCATTAGATGGCTCGGAGAGGGATTTATACAGTGTGGCGTTGCATGAAATTGGTCATGCGTTAGGCTTGGATCACTCTGATGATTCAAGTGCATTAATGTATCGCCTATATACAGGAACCAATTCGTTACAAGAAGATGACATTGCAGGCATTCAATATTTATATGGCGCTTCGGTTTCACCTGTACCAGAAGCGTCGACTTATTTAATGTTCTTATTAGGTTTAGCAATGGTAGCAGGTTATGGCCGTAGAGCGGTTACTCGCCAAGTGTAAAATTTGGGATGAAATGTATTTTAAGAGAGGGGGATAAAATTTTATCCCCCTTTTTTTTGAATAAAAAGAGAGGGTTAAAAGTAATAACTCATTTTTAAATGAATAAAATCGTCCTGTTGATAAGTCTGTATAAAATAGTTGTTGGGGTCTACATTCGTTACCCATCGCGCTTTGAGCTCCGCTTTCCAGTTATCCCCAATACGGCGTGATGCCTCCAGTGACCAAATTTGCGATTGATCGTCTAGGTCGATGATATGACCCATGAGAATCTCGGTACTCTGTGTATCGTTAAACACCCATCTTAGCCCCGTCATCCAATCTTTTTGAAAAGGGGTAATGCTTTCCCACTCGTCGTATAAATACTCCCCAATAAGCCCCAAATCGTAAACGCTGTCGCCAATCCCAATCAGGGTATATTCAAACCCTGCCACCAGTGCGTTGGTTTGATAGCGGGTAAACTGGTTTTGTGCATTTAATTTGTGGCTGTCACGATGAATCATTTCGGCCTTGAGCAGTAGGTCGCCTGCAATGTACTGTGCGTCGATGCCCCACTGTTGGCTTTGTACGTAAACGGGCAGCAGTTTGGGCTGGTTTTGTTCGGTAATGATTTGAAACAGCGGGGTGCGTTGTGTGCCGCTAAAGTAACTTAAGCCAAGGTCGAGTGCATCAAAACTGTGATTCCAACGTACGGCCATGTCTAGGGTGTTGGTTTTATCTTTGCTTTGATAGCGTGTTGACTGGTTGGCTAGGGGGGGGAGAAATTGTGAGCGTACGTCAGCATTGCCAAATTCCACAGGTCTAAAGCCCGCTAATAGCATAAGGTCGAGTGTACCCCACGCTTTAATCAGCTTAGTTTGCAACATGGGTTGCCCTAATCGGGCTTCATCGTCCAGACTTTCTAGCAGGTCAATTTGGTTGACCACATCCACGAGGTGTCGCGATTCGGTGGTGCCCCAAAATACTTTACCAATGCCCGCGTGTATTTCCCACTCATCCGCGTATTGATAAAACATTAACTCACGAATGTCGCCACGGGTTTGACTGGGGCTATTCGCGTTGTAACGATAGAACAGTTTGGCTTTGATTTCACGGTTGTCGTCTATTGCATAATAGAGTTCAGGCTCAATAAACACTGAAGGGTACACTGAGTGCT
>JAKITH010000120.1 GCA_021648185.1 Thiomicrorhabdus sp.
AGAGATGGATTTGGTATAATTACTTCCAATTTATTAAGGAATCCCAAACAATGAGTATACTACCAAGTCATCTGAAATACGCTGAAACGCATGAGTGGGTTTACATTGATGAAGAGGGCAATGCCCTGGTGGGCATTACCGACTTTGCACAAGAGTCTTTAGGCGAATTAATGAGTGTGACCTTTCCCGCGTTAGGCGGTTACGCACAAGCGGGAGACGATGTGATGTCACTTGAGTCGGTCAAGTCCGCAAGCGATATTTTTTCGCCGATTAGTGGTGAAATTATTGCTTTTAATGAAGCGCTGGAAGATGAGCCAGAATTAATCAATGATGAGCCATATGATGGCGGTTGGTTATTTAAAATTGAGCCGCATGATCTAACTGAATTAGATGAACTGTTGTCAGACAGTGATTATCAAGCGCTTATTGATGGTTAAAATCCGCCGTTCTAAACCCTGTTAAAAAATTCTCCCCCCCCCTAAACACAAATAAAGAAGAGCACCATGCTACCCAGTTTACGATTAAAAAAGAACGAAGAACGCCGCATTAAACAAGGCCATGTTTGGGTCTTTAGTAATGAAGTGGATATTCAAGCCACTCCTTTAAAAGACTTTACAGTAGGTCAACAAGTCATTATTGAAGCCTATAACGGCAAACCTTTAGGCATGGGGTTTGTGAATCCAAATACCCTAATTTGTGCTCGTATTTTGAGCCGAAGTCCTAAATTAGAGTTGAACCGTAAGTTTTTAAAAAAACGCATTCAAGAAGCACAAGTATTAAGAGATCTAGTATTTGAAAAACCTTATTACCGCTTGGTATTTGGTGATTCGGACGGCTTACCTGGTTTGGTGGTGGATCGCTTTGGCGATGTGTTTGCGGTACAAATCACCACCGCAGGCATGGAGCTGGTGAAAGACGACATCGTGCAAGTATTGGATAATTTATACCATCCAACAGCCATTGTGATGAAAAATGATACCGCAAGCCGAGGATTGGAAGGGTTGCCATTGTACGAAGAGGTTGTTTTAGGCGAATTGCCCGACACGTTAATCATTGAAGAGAACAACACACAGTTTTCCATTCCAGTAGAGGGGGGGCAAAAAACCGGTTGGTTTTACGATCACCGTATGTCACGAGGACGTTTACAAACCATGGTAAAAGGCAAGCGTGTATTAGATGTCTTCAGTTATTTAGGTGGTTGGGGTGTGGCTGCGGCCAATGCGGGTGCCGAGTCGGTAACGTGTGTGGACTCTTCTGAAGCAGCGCTAGATGGTGTGGACATCAATGCCGCCTTAAATGGTGTAACCGATAAAATGACCACCATTCAAGGAAATGCTTTTGATGTATTAAATGCACTGCGCAACGATGGTCAAAAATTTGATGTAGTGATTATTGATCCACCAGCTTTTATTAAACGTAAAAAAGATTTTAAAAAAGGTGCCGAAGCCTATCGTCGTATTAATGAAATTGCGATGCGCGTGTTAGATAAAGAAGGTATTTTGGTAACGGCTTCTTGTTCGCATCACATGACCCGTAATAATTTATTAAATGCAGTGCAATCCGCGGCACGCCATATCGATCGTACCGTGCAACTGTTTGAGCAAGGTCATCAAGGGCCTGATCACCCAATTCACCCCGCAGTGCCAGAAACCGAATACATTAAAACCTTGTTTTTTAGAGTGAGTGCGAGCTGGTAGAGAGTATAAGTGTTTTTTAATAGGTTATTTAAATACATGTATTTACGCATTGAATGACGTATAATAACTCAAGTTTATTTTAGAGTGTGGCCTTTGTACTAGAAGGGCGTGTGTGTGAGAAGGCTGAAATTTGACTGATTGAGGCGGAAATCGTAGAGAATACCTAGGTATTTGTAAGGTTTTCAACGAAAATCAGGCGTATTTCAGCCTTTTTTATCTGTACTGCTTTCGTGCAAAGGTCTCAGAGTGTGTGTTAGAAGGTTTTGGCATTCATTGGGAAAATTAGGGGGAAATTATGAAAACGAATATATTAGGAAAAAGCCTTGGGTTGTGTGTGACGGCACTGTTGACGGTTGTTTTTTCAAACGCTTATGCAACGAGCAGTGGTGGCTATGGCTCGCCTAGCTTGCCTGCACCAGCGGAGTTGACGCCACAGCAAGCGTTAGGTAAGTTTATCTTTTTTGATGAAAATTTATCAGAGCCTGCAGGTCAGTCTTGTGCCAGTTGCCACATGCCAAACGTAGGGTTTGCAGATCCTGATGCGCATCTGCCCGTTTCAGAAGGCGTGATTCCAGATCGTTTTGGCCATCGTAATGCACAAACGGTGGCATACGCTTCTTTTTCTCCTCCTTTTAGTTACGATACGACTACCGCGATTGCCGTAGGTGGACAATTTTGGGATGGTCGTCGTGCAGACTTAGCCGCACAAGCAAAAGACCCGTTTTTAAATCCACTTGAAATGAATAATCCAGACAAAGCATCGGTCATAATGGATATTCAAAACTCAAGTTATGCGCCTATGTTTGAAACGCTTTGTGGGCCAGTTAATAACATTGATATCGCCTACGACTGCATGGCAGAAGCAATTGCCGCTTATGAAAGCTCCAGTGAATTAAATCCGTTTACTTCTAAGTTTGATCATGTTTTAGCGGGGTTAGCACAATTTACGGCTCAAGAAGCAGAAGGCATGGCACTATTTAATGGTCGAGCAATGTGTTCTCAATGTCATACGAGTACGGTTGTTATGACAGGTGGTGATACAGCTGGCAACATGGGTCATAGCGGGAACATGGGTGGTAGTGGCAATATGGGGCATGGTAGAAGTCATGGTCATATGAATCAATGTGGTGACTCAGATCAGCATAGACATCGCCATGGTAAGCACAAGCATGATATGAGTGAATATAAAAAAGGGCATCATAAACATCGTCATGGCCATCATTCAGATGGATGTGGTAACAATACACCCATTGAACCTGTTTTGTTTACCGACTTTCAATATTACAATTTAGGACTGCCAAGAAATACGGAATTTCCGTTTAAGGATTTATCGAGTTCTAGTGGATCATGTCCCATTCTTATTTTTCCAGGGTCTTCAGGTAATACAGATAACTGTCCTCCACCGTCTGGATTTAATAATACAGCGTTAAGTAAAATTGATTTAGGATTAGGCGGTATTTTAAATATCGCGTCAGAAAATGGACGCTTTAAAGTTCCTACGTTGCGTAATGTAGAGCTAACCGCACCTTATATGCACAATGGTGTTTTAAAAACGCTGAAAGAAGTGGTGCGTTTTTATAATCTTAGAGATACTGGCGCGTGGGGTCTGCCTGAAGTTGGCGAGAACATGGAGCAGCGTCGAATGGGTAATCTTGGGTTATCCAGTGTTCAAGAAGATGCAATTGTGGCTTTTTTGTTAACCTTAACAGATGGGTATGTAGCGAGTACACATTCGAACAATCATTCGAACAAACACTCGAACAAACACTCGAACAAACACTCGAATAAACACTCGAACAAACACTCGAATAAACACTCGAATAAACACTCGAACAAACACTCGAATAAACACTCGAACAAAAAGTCTGATAAATATTAGGCTAAACGTTCGAACCAGTCTAGATCTAGTTATGGTTGTTAATATAAAATGAATTTATTTATCAACTCTTTAAAAAGCCCCGATTTTTCGGGGTTTTTTTATTATCAGAGTTGGATAGTTTGTGTTGTTACCGTTTTTTATTGGCCAAAATCTAACGCAACACTGGCGATAAATAATTAGTGGTATTATGTGGAGCTACACGATGGTAGTGCCCTATTATATGCAATTATATGCAGAAAAATTCCATTTCATTGTTTGATTCTTAATAAGGTTGCCCGAGAACTAAAACCGACTGCAAACCCCATAAACGTTATAAGGAGAGCTTATCGAAGTCGTTAAATAGCTGTTGTGCTATTCGTCTTTTTTGATCAATTGACCTTATAACGTTTCTGTAATTTTTGTTACGGTTCTAGGTCTCGGGCCAGTTCCTAGACATTTTGTTCTACTTGGTGATCTCGGTTTATTGAATCCTACGACTCTACCGAATCATAA
>JAKITH010000121.1 GCA_021648185.1 Thiomicrorhabdus sp.
TATTCAACCAAAAAACACTTGATATTAAATTCCACAAAATTTTCTATAAAATGGCAAAAACACTAGATGATATGGAAAGATTTAATTTCCCTGAAAAATTGATTGAACGCTTTCTTTCAGGGATGTAAAACCTGTCACCACATATGACTCACATTCATACTTTAACGTTTTTTAGGTGCACTATATCCAAGGGGTTTCTCTATAATGATTGCGCGTTGACCGATGCACTTTAAAACACACTCATTGACAGACTGTTTAATTAAACCAGGCCAAAAACCACGATCAACCTGCAGCCACCTCACAATCAAGTCATCTGAAATCCCCTCATCCTTCATTGCATGATATAAAGCTGTCTCGCGACTATTTAACTGCTCTTCAGTAATCATCATATGCATGTGAACTAAGGCAGGCGTATCTCCTTTATAATGATTTTCCCCGCCAAATGCTGCAACCATAAATTCAGTTTGCTTACGCACCAACACTGATTTTTCTTTTCCATAGAAAAATCGCTCTAACCATGGCTCGTCAAACAAAACATCATAAAGACGTTGATGAACCGCATATACAGCGTCACGACCACCAATTTCCGCTAATAATCCATTGTCATTGCCTGCAACGGGTGCGACGGAAATATCCTTCTCACTTGAATCCTCGTCTGACGACTCTCCACTCATGATTGATACAACTTCATCAAAAACGATTTCCCAGGCATCACGCAGCTTGTCATCAAACTTTGATGCTAATACAATCTCTAACGATAAAAAAAGTGCCTTACGAATATCATCAAAATGATCAGTCTTCGCACCATATTTTAGAAAATGACGCTGACCTAATTTTTTAATTGAATTTTCAATTTTTTCTAAATGCTTAACCCCTTTAAAGACAGCTAACATATTGAAAAACTTATTATTTAACGCGGCCGTATCATCCGGCATAATTTCACGTAACTTAGGGTTTCTCTGAAAAAGAATGCGATAAAATTCATCCGATAAAGTATTAATACCATCACCCAGCATTTGGATAGATAGCCTAACTAATAAACGTTTTTCAATGCCCATATGCTGTGAAAATTTCGGGGACCAGATGGTGGATGAAGGAAGTATTCAATATATCGGATAATTTCAATAATTCTACAGGCGTGGGGATGTTCTCAATTACCTGAATGAGCGTGCTGATAAACCATTTTTCGTACTGGCAAGGTACGCTGAAGCGTCATACCCAAGAAGCATGCCGTTGTTGTTCTATTGCAAAAAATCACACCAAAAGTAGGTGCATTAGGCGCCGCCATCAGCACAGAAAAGGGTCATCATCATGCCTCTCATCCATAGGGCACCTCTAAAAATACCCCCTTAGTGGTATAATGTTCGAAACTATTTTTTCCGGAATAAAACATGCAATCAAGTTTCTTTGATCTAGAAAATCGACACAAAAAGCTGGACGAGAGAGATAATCTGATCTGGCTCAAAGAGGTGATTGATTGGGAAGCTTTTCGAGAAACCCTAAACAAGAGCAGAGAGAAGCCACGAAAAAGTAAAGCAGGCCGAAAGCCCTTCGACGTTGTTTTGATGTTTAAGGCCCTTGTCCTGCAGCATCTCTACAATATTGGCGATGATGAGCTGGAGTTTCAGATACGTGACCGGTATAGCTTCTGTCGTTTCCTGGGGCTTAGCCCCGAGGGCAGAATACCCGATGCCAAAACGATCTGGCTCTTCCGGGAGCAACTGACAAAAAAATCATTAACGCAAGCCCTCTTCTATGATTTTGACTACCAACTTGACGAAAAAGGCTTCAAAGCACAAAAGGGACAGATTATTGATGCCAGCTTTGTCGAAGCCCCGATACAGAGAAACACACGAGAAGAGAATGCGCAGATCAAAGCAGGCAAGATACCCGAGCGTTTCACAGAGAATCCGAATGTCGGACGACAAAAAGACTGCGATGCCCGCTGGGCCAAGAAAAATAATGAAAAGCATTACGGCTACAAGGATCATATTGCGATCGACACCAAGCACAAACTGATACGAGAATACGAGGTCAGCTCTGCTGAAGTTCATGACTCTCAGGTGTTTTTTGAACTCCTCAGCGAAAACAGTTCGAAAGATGTTTGGGCCGACAGCGCCTACCGCAGTGAAGAAAATGAACGGATGCTCTCCGCTGGCGAATATCGTAGCCAGGTACACAAAAAAGGAAACCGGAATCATCCTATCAATGAACGAGATAAATCAGCCAACCGTAAAAAGTCAGCAGTACGCGCCCGCGTAGAACACATCTTTGGTTCAATGAAAAATGAACAGGCGGGGATGTTTATCCGAGTGATCGGCCTGGCCCGAGCAAAAACAAAGATAGGGCTGATGAACCTTGTTTACAATATTCGACGTTGTGCGAGTCTTTGTAGGATAGCTGCGTCTACTGGATGAGATTGCAGATATAATCACCGCTGAAGGTGCTTAAATGGACGGAAAATGGACGGAAAATATTTTTTTAGGTACGAAAATTAAAAAATGTAGATTATTTCAGGGGCGAAATTTCGTGAAATTGGTTTAGGCGTTTTTGACCTATTTTTAGAGGTGCCCATAAGATAACGTATCGCGGTGAGATGGATCGACGCGGTATGAGAGGCGAAGGTCCACGTCTGCTCTTTTAGAAAACCCAGGTGCTGCTTGGCTTCTTTGAAATAGACTTCGATCCCCCAGCGTAATGCGTATATCTCCAGAATCTTTGTCATACTCATGTCGGGGTCTGTGCTCAGAAACAGTGCCCAGTCTTTCTTTCCGACGCAGGGCTTACTTTGTTCAGTTGCACCACGCACAAAGAGTAGTCGAATATTGATCTCATTCGGCTCTTCATTTTTGCCTGATGCGATATTCAGCTCAACATCCATCGTTACCGCGCGATAAGGCATACCGCGAACTTTTTTCCACTCGCCTTTCACTGCTTTTTGATAAAGCGCGTTGGCGTCCAGCGATTCGACCTGACCTTTTGCTCCTGTAACACGGTATTTCATCTTGTTTTTCTTCATTCGAAAGATAGCTGTCACCGCCAATGATCGCGCTGTTTCTATCATTGGCTTGGTGCCAAACCAGGCATCGGCTACAAGGTAGTCGGCTTGGATACCCAGACGTTTCGAACGGCCCAGCATTCCTTTTGCGATTGCGGGCTTGCTTTGAGCAACGGCTTCATCAAAGCGCTTAGCAACGATGCTACGCTTATCTTTGAATTCTCGGATGAGGCCCTGCACCTTTGAGTTACTCACGTAAATCTGAGAATCAAGCGGCATAAACAGCTCTTCGGTCACCAACCCTAGCGTCAATACTTGCTGTCCCATGACGTGACGCCCTTCGGTATGGTCAAAATGGCAGGAGACACCCTCCATCTTCTTCCCGCGACGCTTTTTTATCGAATCATCTAACACGTAAGCTTTTATGCGGCTTGAGGAGATTTTTTGTTGGCTATAGATTGTCCACATGTGTATTCAATCCTCGCCAGTCAACATCCTCACGCTTAAGCAGCTCATACATAACATCCTTTTTGGCATCCGAGAATACCTCCAGTGACTGTTTGGCGAAAATTGAGATAGATGAAACATTGATCCACTTCCACAGTATTAACAAAAAAACAGAATCGACAACGGGTACGCCTGATCGTTTCTTGAACCCTGAGCGCTGAATAAGGCTGTTGAGGTTTAAACTCTTCCACAGCCTTGCAAAAACATTGTCAACGCAATGCCCGGGATGGTTGAGCACATCGTCAATCAAACTTGGAAATAGGCGTCTCTTCGTGTCACTATTCATGCAGGCCTCCGGGTGGTTTTGATGTTGGGCGTTGAACACCTACATTATCACCTTCCGTGAGGCCTACTCTCTTTATATATCAGGTAGTTGTGTTATATTTTTGCTTGATTTTGAACCCCGAAACTTGAGATATAATAACAAATATCCACCAAGGGAAAATATGGTTAAATATATTGATAAAGCTTCTGAATTGATAGAGAAAGACATCAATGCGCGAAAAATTTTTGTATCTCGTATAGCTGCAGAATTTGTAGAA
>JAKITH010000122.1 GCA_021648185.1 Thiomicrorhabdus sp.
ATTGGAAAAAGAGATGTATAAAGCGGCGAAAGCCTTAGATTTTGAACACGCGGCACAGCTTAGAGATGAGGTAAAACATCTTAAAAGTAGGATGGTGGGCATTGGTGATTTACGTTAGAATGCATAATCCTAATCCGCATCTCTATCATGGGATTAGGGCTTAAAATTTATTGAAGTTTACTGGTCTGGGGGAGAGATACATTGATTAGGGTAAAACAGAGTTTAGCATCGCGTACGTTAGATAAAAATTCATTTGGTATGTTGTCTAGATTGACTCATATTGTTCTGGGGTTAACACTCGTTTTTTTAACGCTTACGGTTTCTAATCATGCCGTGGCAGATGAAAAGTTAGCGTTATTGGTTAAACAGGCCGAACAGTTTCAACAGGGTTGGGATGCGGCTCAAAAAGGGGACTTAGACAAAGCCAAGCAAGTTTGGACGGCTCTGAGCCAAGAGCGTATTGACGTGCCAGAATTGTCCAGAGCATTGCAAAACAATTTGGCGGTTTTGTTCATTAAACAACAAGACTATAAGCAAGCCGAAAAACTGTTAGATTCTGCCTTAAAAGCCGATATTCAAGTGGCCACCACCTTATCGAACCTAAACCAACTGTATGCCTTTGAGGCGCAAAAGGCGTATAAAAAAGTATTTAGTCAAACGTCGGTCACGTCCCCTTCAGGAGAGTTACTCTATTTTGATGTTAAAAATTCTGTGCTGCCTTCCGAGTATGTCTCCATTCAATTGCCCGAATTTTCACCCGAAGAAGCCTTTTTATACCAACCTGAAACTCAAGAGATTTTGGCGGTAAAAGACCAACTGGATCAGTGGCGTGCCGCATGGGCAAAGCAAGACATTCAATCGTACTTGAACTTCTATCACAGCAAAGAGTTTGTGCCTAAAGATGGCATGCGTTATTCCGTTTGGGAGGAGAGCCGACACCGTAGCTTAAAACGTCCTAAATTTATTAAAATAGCGTTTGATGATGTGCAGGTGGTTCAGCTGGATAAAAATTTAGTGCGAGCACGGTTTTTACAAAAATATGAGTCTAATAGCTTTAAAGACAGCGTGTATAAAGTAGTTTTATGGCAACGAGATGGCGCTCAGTGGAAAATTGTACAAGAGGTTGTGGCCAGTGAAAAAAGTTAAACAATTTCTTCCCCCCCTATTAACGATAGCACTGGCAAGCTCTCTATCGTTTGCAAGCGTGGCGGACGATGTTTTATTGGCTGAAAAACAACTGCTCTCAGGGTTAAAATCCATTCAAGCTCTTTCAGTGGATCGTGCCTTAGATGAGTTTAATGCGCTCAGTGAGCGTTATCCCAACTATAAGTTGGCACAGTTGCTTAAGGCCGATTTGCTGGCGCTTAAATCTGGACAGCGATCGCTATTGGATAACATACATCAAAAAAACCCAAGAACCGTCGGTCGCTTACAAGATGAAGCGTTGGTGCGCTGGCAGTTTGCACAATCGGAATTTCCCAATAACAGTGCGTTTGAGCGTTATGTGCTGAAAATGGGCGAACAACCGAGTTTTGTGTTGGTGGATCTATCTGAAAATCGTTTGTATATTTATGAACGCGATGCACAGGGAGCCATGCAACAGGTTGCAAACTACTACATTTCCATGGGAAGAGCGGGCGCGGGAAAGACAAGAGAAGGAGACCGAGGCACACCACTGGGCGTCTATCATATTGTGGCGTTACTGCCCGACTCGGAGGTATCTGAACTTTATGGCATTGGTGCGCTCCCCATTAATTACCCCAATGACTGGGATTTAAAGAAGGGCAGAACGGGCAGTGGTATTTGGCTGCACGGAACGCCTAGAGATACCTACATTAGAGACCCTAACGCCAGTAGAGGCTGTGTGGTCTTAAACAATAAAGCGATGGAAAAACTCTTAGCGATGTATCGCCTACCGTTTGAAACGCCGTTTTTGATTGTAGACAGTTTAGGGGAACTCTCTGAGACCAATGATACCAATAATCAGTCCTCTAAAGATTTGGTATTATTAGAAGTTAAAAATTGGTTAAACAGCCACTATGTAGGGCTTGATTGGGAGAGTGTGAGTGTTTACCGCTACCCTGAAGAGAAAGATTTGTTATATGTGACTTTTCCCGCAGACATCGAAAACCAGTGGGTACATCAATATTGGCAGAGAGGCGATAATGGAAGCTGGGAAATGGTCATTGAATCGCAATCAGATAACGATTTTGATACCAAAGCATAGTTTATTAGGTAGAAAAATTATTGAAGGTTGATATCGGAGTGTTAGGGAATTAAGCCGCAGGTTTTACACTTAATGACAGCCCTAATGCATGAAAAAGTTTTGCAATAGTTTCCAATTTTGGCTGGCTATTTCCATCAATAATTCGGTAGAGATGTTGGCGGCTTAACCCTGCTAAACGGGCTGTTTGGCTAATACCCTTTGCCTTAATAATGTGTCGTAAACCAGTAATTAACCCTTCAAAATCATTTTCTTCTAAAAAAATAGATAAATAAAGAGCCATGTCATTGGTAGATTCTACGCCTTGTGCAAATTTAAAAGGTTGAATGTCAATTTGAGTTTTCACTGTTTCATCTCCTGCAATAATGCTTTAGCTTTGGTAATATCTGTTTGTTGAGAAGACTTATTACCACCACATAATAATAAAACCACTTGTCCATTTTGAAGCGTATAGTAAATTCGAATACCGCCTGAAAAAAATAGCCGAAGCTCAAATAAATCTGTTGAAATTACTTTGCAATCGCCAAAGTTCCCTTTTTCGAGCCTAGATAATCTTGCTTGAAGTCGGAATAGCGTTGGCTTGTCTTTTAGTTTCTTAAACCATTTTCTAAAAATAGCCGTTGTTTTTATTTGATAGTTCATTGGGCTTTATTGTAACAACTAAGCGACATTTTAGCTTTTTTATTTGTATATTTTCTCGAGCAAAGGCCTCTTCTTATATAAATTTCTCTAAAAATCGGTCTCTTTTCGTTTTAATTTAAGCTCGGCCCACTCTTCAATGTCTTGCCAGATGTTGTAAATCTCTTTTTCGGTTGGCATGGTGCCTGCCGCATGCAATTCTAATGTTAGTACAGGAATATTCAAGTACTCACCAGCATAGCGTCCTAATGACCCGGGATAGGTACCAAGCTCTTTATGTTTTAAGCTGCCAATGTTGTCTGGCGTGGCGTGTTCAGGGCCATCGTAATCAATGAGCCCATAGGGTGCGTGTACTGAGACAATGGCATCGGGTTTAAAGCGCTCAATGGTTTCAACCAGCCACTGTGTTTCGGGTTCAGAAGCCGAAGCGGGTCCAGGATAACGGCGTTTATTTTTTCGATAGAAGTGCTTCCAATAAGGCAGAGCAAGCTGTTCCCAGTCTGGGGATGGAAAGTTGCGATTGAGGTCAACGCCGTTGGCGTTCATTCGAGTGGAGGGTTTTTGACCCAGCAAGCCATCAGGATTGGCAAGCGGCAAGAATAGCCAGTGCTGTCCTGTGCTTTCTGGGTGTTTGAGCATCGCAAGCATCCAAAGATAGGTGATACTGATGCTGGAATATTCATCACCATGAATCCCACTTAAAAATAGAATACGCCCTTTGGGACGTTTGGGCACGGATGCAATGGTTTCAGGGATGTATTCACGGTAAGTGAGCGGGCGTCCTTCGACACTTTGAGTGGTGGCGATTTGTAAGCCTAAATCTAAGCAACCTTGGTATTTGATGGTGCGCAATTTTTTGGAAAGATCTTTGCAAAAAACCTTAATTTCATTGGATGACGTGTTGGTGACTGCATTGTCCGCCCAAGTGTATGGGGTTCCAATCAGTAGCACGGTAAGCAGAAAGAGTAATTTAATATGTTTTAGCATGATGATTATTTTTAGGAGTCCGTCGGATCGGTTTTGAGCTGAAATTGCGTCTCTTCAGCAATCACGCCATTGGCGGTCTCGCTCGGAATAGGGCGCTTACTATTGAGTTTGATGCTTAAGCGTAAATCATTGGCCGAATCGGCACCGCGTAGCGCATCTTCGTAGGTAATTATTTC
>JAKITH010000123.1 GCA_021648185.1 Thiomicrorhabdus sp.
AACTATTAAAATTCGTAGCTATTCAACTTCATAGATGATATGTTGAGTAGCACTCAGATTCTTCCTAAAAAAGATTCAATTCAAGGCCAAAAATATACATTTACAAGTGTAAAAACTAATTTTTCACACTTATAACTCGTATTTTCACACATAAAATTGAATAATTACTTTCACTGACTGGTTACTGAAAATTCAACTATAATGCATCCTAATAATTAAAAGGAATTACATAATGTCTGGTGGAAACTGCCCAACGATTATAGGCTTGAAACTTGATAGGAAAAGTACTCTTGCTGTCAAAACTATTAACTCCATTATAAGTGACATGAAAGCCACTAGAGCAGTTATTTCAACTGGATTCATTTTCAACATATTTACTACCAGTGGGGTCCCCAGTACAGCATTTAATATTTCCCAAGCTGACTGGGAAGACTTTGCTAAATCAAGCTCCCACCTAGCATCAATTCAACGTAGTTTGATTCAAATCGAAGCAATCACGCAAAAAATTCGTCATAATGGCGATTCAAAACAAAGAATTTTTTGGGAGGCTATCGAAAATGGCTGTTCGATATAGTTTTTTATTATTTTTTATATTTATGTGCATGTTTTCCAGTGCTTTTGCAGTAGATAAATACAAAGCACAAATCATCTATGCCGCTCAAAAAGAGCTTCAAATCGCTGTGTCAGAACTAGGAGAAGCTACCGAAAAGTGTCTCTATAAAGAAAAAAAAGCATCGAACCTTACTCCTTCACTTTTTAAGACCATAAGCCTTTCCCAAGAAGAATTGATAACAACCGTATTTTATTTTGGTTTAAAGGCTAGAACAGAATGCGTTACGGACATCAAATACAAAAATTTTTCTTATTATTTAAGAAAGTTTCACAGTATTCTAAAATACTACGACCATCCTGATTACCAAGAAAAGGGGTTTTTAGCAATTACGCATTCTAATGCAGTACTTAAAGAACGCCTTAAAATAAAATATCATGAAATCCCTTCTAAAAGCAGAGTTCGTTTAGAAAGTATTCCAGAGCTATCAAAACCCTTTAATTTTTCTAAACTTATAGACCAAATTGAATCAATAAAATAAAAAATTCAGGGCTCTCTTCAAGGGTAATAACGAGAAGGGAGCTCTCTCTCAACTCATACCCCTACCCATATAAAATCTTACTTCGTCTTTTTGGCTCTCGGATGCGCTTGATCGTACACTTGTGCCAAATGCTGTAAATCTAACTTAGTGTAAATTTGGGTGGTGGATAGGTTGGCGTGGCCTAGAATTTCTTGCACGGCGCGTAAGTCTCCGCTGGATTCTAATACGTGGGTGGCGCAAGCGTGGCGTAATCGGTGGGGGGACATTTTTGTGGGAAGCCCTGCTTGCAAAGTGCGTTTGTCTAGGCTTTTTTGAATGGAGCGCACGCTGAACCGCCCGCCTTTTTGATTGACAAACACGGCCTGTTCTTCTGCGTGTGCATACTCAGAGCGGATGGCCAGCCAATTTTTAATCGCTAACAAGGCTTTGGAACCGACCGGCGCAAGGCGTTGTTTTTGGCCTTTTCCCCAAACCCGTACCCAGCCAGATTCCATTTCATCCAACCCTGGCGTAAGGTCTAAATCTGCACATTCTGAAACACGTAATCCAGCCGAATACAGCAGTTCAAAAATGGCTTGATCTCGAATGTCTTGCCATGAGTTGAGCGGTTGTTCTAATAAGCGATTGGTCCAATCCACATCCAAACTTTTGGGCAACGGTTGAGGTTGTTTGGGGGCTTTTAACCCTTTTGCAGGATTTTTTAAGACCACCGATTCGTACAGTAAATAATCGTAAAAAGAGCGCAAAGCCGATAACTGTCGGGCTAAGGTACGTGCGCTAATGCCCTGCTGTACTCGAAACGCTAAAAAAGCCCGAATGGCTTCCGCATCAATAATTTTCCAGTCATCAAACGCGTCGATCATTTGTTGCCGTTCTTCACGCTCCTCAACCTTGCCCTCGTTACGTGTGGCGCCGGTTAAGTAAAAGGCCAAAAAATCTTCAATATCCCGTTGATAGTTCAGCACAGTATGCGCCGATTTTTGTTGAACTTGCAGTTGCCTTAAAAAATCACTTAACACGTTGTGACTCGGTAAACAGGTGATTGAGTTTGGCAGAAATCAGTTCTGACATCATGGTCAGAAAATAGGTTCCCAACTTGGGATTAAATCGCTCAGTTTGTGAACCCAATGCCAATACGCCCCAAACACGTTCTAGCCCTAACGGCAGTAAACAGACCGATTTCATCGGGTCTTGGGTATGAAACAAGCCTTTTTGCCAATCGTTTTCAACAAAACCACACGCGGGCTGATTCACTTCTAAACTGCCTTTCAGGGTTTCCGACCACGTTTGACTCACCCCCAGTTGACTCAAACCTTGCAAGCATTGACTTGGCACCTCCCAAGAAACCATCGAAATATGCTCTACATCAAACAGATTGGCCATCTGTTCGTAAATACAATCCAATGCCGTTTGTTCCGTTTGGGTGGCCATCAACGCTTTGGTGAAGGCTTGGACTTTTACAAACAGCTGACCGTTTTCACCCGCAATATTAAATAAGGTGTCCACTTCTACTTTTAATGCATCACGCTGTTCTCGCAGTTGAAATACTTGACGTTCCAACAACGAAACCGCTTTGCCCGTTTTAGGGTGCGGAATGCTTAGCTCGTCTAATAAATTAGGGCAAGCATGAAAAAACTTTCGATTTTGATCCAGATAGTTCACCACTTCTTCGGGGTGCAAGGTGCTTTTTGTCATACGTTTATCTCTCCTTCAAATACCGTTACGGCTGGACCACTCATCCAGATCGGGGAATCTGTTTGACCATCCCATTGAATCAGCAAATCGCCCCCTGGCAAGGTGACGGTCACCGAATCATCTACCTTCTGCCACTGCCTTAACACGGCCATTGCGGCACAGGCACCCGTGCCACAGGCTAAGGTTTCGGCGGCTCCGCGTTCGTAAACTCGCAAGGCGATGTGTTGGCGATCCATTATTTGTGCAAAGCCAACATTAACTCGCTCGGGAAACACGGCATGGGATTCCAGTGCCTGCCCCAATCGTGCAACGTCTGCGGTTTGAATATCATCCACCAGCAACACCGCATGAGGATTACCGACCGACACCGCCCCCAATTCAACGGTCTCATTCAATACCGAAACGGCATAACGTGCTTGTTGTTCCGCTTGATTAAAAGGCAAGCTCTGCGGTGCAAAATTGGGAGCCCCCATGTTTACCCGAACCAAACCACTGTCCTCCACATACAACACAATCACACCCGAAGCCGTTTCCACCGTAATCTCTGCTTTATCCGTCAGGCCTTTATCCAATACAAAGCGCGCAAAACACCGTGCGCCATTACCACACTGCTGCACCTCAGAACCGTCCGCATTAAAAATACGATACCGAAAATCAACACCCGCCTGAGTGGCTTCTTCAACCACCAATAACTGGTCAAACCCAATGCCAAAATGACGGTCTGCCCATCGTTGAATAAGGGGGGGGGAGAAATTTATGGATTGATGAATCGCATCCACCACCATAAAGTCATTGCCTAAGCCCTGCATTTTTGTGAATTTTATTGTCATTGTGATTTTTATCTCTTACTTTGCAACAGGCTCTTAGCGTGATTTAATGGTTACAGGCCAATTCTTGAAATTTTCATTCCATGCTTCGATGTTAACAACCACTGCGCTTTGCGCAATTCCATCACGCCATCTAGAGTTAGATTTTCCTTCTGGAAGTTGACGTTTCAAATGATCCATAAAATAGCTTACCAAGGGACTTTCTATGTTGATCAAACAAATATATTGAACAGGCTTATCAACCTTTCCGTCTGCCCAGCGGTATAAAAATG
>JAKITH010000124.1 GCA_021648185.1 Thiomicrorhabdus sp.
TACCTTTTTAGTCAAATGTACCCACTACTGCGGGCTTGAGAAAGACTATAAGATATAAAATTACTTAGCGCAACTTTTTCTTGCAAAAAAACCACAAGACTTTAAATTGTAGTTTTTTTACTACACTTTATCCCCTTAAAAGGGGACGCTACCCTTTTAAGGCACGTTAATCAACAGGCACAAAAAAACCCGCGATAAACGCGGGCTTTTACTATAACGAACACATTGTTTATTACGCTTAAGCGTATAACAATTAACGTTTTGAGAACTGAGGACGACGACGCGCTTTGCGAAGACCAACCTTTTTACGCTCAACTTGACGCGCATCACGGGTTAATAAACCACGTGCACGTAACGCAGGACGATTTACTTCGTCATACGCTACTAAGGCACGAGAGATTCCGTGACGAACAGCGCCTGCTTGACCCGTTGTTCCACCACCGTTTACGGTAATGTATGCGTCAAATTGACCCACTGTATCGGTTGCTTCTAACGGCTGGTTAATCAGCATGTGATCGGTTTCACGTGCAAAAAATTCTGTCATATCACGACCGTTTATCATCATTTTTCCAGAGCCTGCACGCAAAAATACGCGAGCCACTGAGCTTTTACGACGACCTGTTCCGTAGTATTGTTCTGTTGCCATGTTTATAGTTCCTTATAAGTCTAATGTTTTAGGCTGCTGTGCAGTATGTGGATGCTCTGCACCCGCATATACTTTTAGCTTTTTAAACATTGCGCGACCTAAAGGCCCTCTTGGCAACATCCCTTTTACTGCGAACTCAACTGGACGTTCTGGTGCTTTTTCAAGCAACTGCTCTAAGCTGGTTGACTTTAAGCTACCAATGTATCCTGTATGGTGATGGTAAATTTTCTTTTTACGCTTATTACCCGTAACCGAAAATTTATCGGCATTGATTACAACAATGTAATCACCACAATCAGTATGAGGCGTATATTCTGGCTTGTGCTTACCGCGCAAATGCGCTGCAATTTTTGCCGCCATACGACCTAGTGTTTGACCTTCTGCATCTACAATGTACCAGTCGTGTTTAACTTCTGCTGGTTTTGCAACAAATGTTTTCATAATTTGTTCCTAAATAATATTAAATAATCCAAATCCAAAAGATACCGTTTAATCACTTAAACGCCATCCACTTACTGTTTTAACGGGCAATAAGGGGGAAGGATTAACAAGCGCGAAATTATAAAGGATTTTACCTTGTATTACAAACTTTAATAAACGTCTAGATCCACGCATAGAAACAAATCAAATTACGTATAAACCTCTACAACCCTGATTTTAGCTCTACTTCTATTCATATTTTATATTGCATTTAAGCTAAATAAAGTTAAGATAAAAAAACTTATCGTTGCATTCAAAACTCTGGGCATTGAACTCAAATGAAAAAAAATACTGTGCACTCTATTATGGAGCGCTATCGACATATTCCATCGCATAAAGGAAAAAGCGCCGATCCATGTACGTTAGACCAGCGGACACTGGATAAAATAGCCGAATTGAATATGCAAAGTAACCCCATTCACTATTCGGTTATTTACGAATGGCTAAGCGAAATTGACCCTTATTTTACCGATACCGTCCAAACCAATATAGACAGCGATAACTACAACGACGGCACTGCTGAAACGCTTTATATGAGTTTGGTGGCGCAGTTTTTACATGAAAAAATTCCAAATGAAGAGATGGAGTCACTGCTAAATGGTTTAATTAGGCATATCAGCAACTGGATTACGCACTCAAAACAGAGGCAATCGGCCATTTTAAGTGACCTTAATACTATTTTAGAGCAAGAACTCCCCCCACTGGTCTCTGACACCCTTACCAAGAGCGTAATGCCTAATTTTCTTAGCCTACACGAAGAGACTGAAGAGCTACGGGAACAGGTTTCTAAATCCTCCAGCGCGGTGGATAAGTTAAAAGAGGAGCTTAAAAAAGCGAACTTTTTTGCCAAGACGGATGAGTTGACTAACATTCCGAATCGCCGTGGTTTTAATGAAAATATTGAGGAAGTGATTCAGCTTTCGCTACAAAGCCAACAGCCTTTTGCGCTGGTACTTTTGGATCTGGACTTTTTTAAGAAGGTAAACGACACCTTTGGTCATATTGTCGGCGACAGCGCGCTGCGTTATGTTTCTAAACTGCTTAAAGAGGAAACCAAAGGTCGAGATTGCATTGCCCGTATAGGGGGGGAAGAATTTTCAATTATTTTACCCGACATTACTTATGAGAATGCCATTAAAGTCGCCGATAATATTCGTAAAAAAATTGCCAGTAAAACACTGAGTGTTAAAGGACAAAAAAAACCTTTAAAACTCACCCTCTCTTCTGGTGTGGCCATTTACCGTAAAGGTGAAGAAATTGAAACGCTGTTTCAACGTGCCGATGAAGCACTTTATTTAGCAAAAAACAGTGGTCGAAATCAAGTGTGCGGCGAGAAAGGTCTCTAAAGGCTTTGCTTTTTTAAACATATTTCAAGTTGTTTTGAAGATTTTTTCATAAAACTTATTAACACGCTATAAAAAAAATATTTTATTTTTTTCTTTTCATTAAAATGATTTACACAGCCTTATCCACAGGCTTAAGTTCAGCATTCTTAAGGAATATCGGCACTTTCCCACAAGCTGTGAATTAAATCACAGCGCAAATACCCTTTCTAAAAGAACTTGCAAGAATTTTAAAAATACACTATATTTTGCGTACCCAAACAACCATAAAGACAACATGTTGTGCCCAAGCCAAAACTTGGCACGATAAAATAACGTGTATTTCTTAGAGCATTGTTTGGGTTATTCTGCTAACTCAATGAATTTATTGAGTTTTAAAAACAATCAAAACGCGTTACTCTTTTTTGCTTTATACACAGGTTCAAACTTTGTCCATGAAAAACCAAAACATCCTTGTTTCCAAACGAAATGGTTCTACAGAACCGCTTAATTTAGAAAAAATTCACCGTGTTATTTCATGGGCGGCAGAAGAGTTAGAGAACGTATCTGTTTCTGAAGTGGAGTTGCGTTCACATATTCAGTTTTACGATGGCATTACCACCTCGGACATTCACGAAACCATCATTAAATCGGCAGCGGATTTGATCTCTGAAACCGCTCCCGACTACCAACATTTATCGGCACGATTGGCCATCTATCACCTGCGTAAAAAAGCCTTTGGTCGCTTTACCCCACCCGAGCTGTTTGAACACATCAATAAAATGGTGAATGCAGGGCTGTACGATGCCCAAATTACCCAAGATTATTCTAAAAAAGAGATTGACGAGCTAGGCGAATACATTCAGCATAATCGTGATTTATCGTTCAGTTATGCAGCAGTGAAACAGTTGGAAGGTAAATACCTAATTCAAAACCGTGTGTCGGGTAAAATTTACGAAAGTCCGCAGTTTATCTACATGCTGATTCCCATGTGCTTGTTTGCGCACTACCCCAACGCCACACGCTTGCAGTACGTTAAAGATTTTTACGATGCCGGTTCGCTGTTTAAGCTTTCTCTGCCCACGCCTATTATGTCAGGCGTAAGAACGCCTACGCGCCAATTTAGCTCTTGTGTTCTAATTGAGTGTGGTGACTCTTTAGATGCCATTAACGCGACCTCTTCGTCCATTGTTAAATATGTATCACAACGCGCGGGCATTGGCATTAACATTGGGCGCATTCGCGCCTTGGGCAGTGAAATCCGTGGCGGTGAAGCGTATCACACAGGGTTAATTCCGTTTATTAAACACTTTCAAACAGCGGTTAAGTCGTGCTCTCAAGGGGGCGTTCGTGGCGGTGCTGCCACACTGGTTTACCCTATTTGGCACT
>JAKITH010000125.1 GCA_021648185.1 Thiomicrorhabdus sp.
TTATTAACAGAATAAGTCGAAGGGCAGGCGTTAAGCGCATAACAACTTACCTTAAAACAGGTATCGCAAGTGGCAGAGGATGTGGCGTTATTGCACCAACAGACTTGCGATTGGTTTGGTGGTTTATTTGAATCACAAAATTTTTACCCCCCCCTATCCAGTCATGGCGAGGCGGCATGGAAACAGCGCCTAAAACGGACGCTGCTGAGCTTAAATAAAACTCAAGCCATTCCGACAGAGGTGATGACCAAAGCTGTGAGTAGCGTGGCTCAATTGAAGATCAAAGCGTTTCATCCCGTGATGTTAGACATTCGTTGGGATCAGTTTTTACAACTAGGGGGGGGAGAAAATTTAACGTTACTCGATTTAGATGCGATGGTGTGGGCACCCAGAGAGTTGGAGCTGGTGATGTTGGAATACCTATTAACCCCAGCACAAGCTGAGGTCTTTAAAGCCGTTTATACGCAATACCAAGACATCCCTAATTTAGAAGTAGAGCGCACCGTGTATCGAGTATTATTGTTTCAAATGAACGTCTTGGGAGAGAGCGACTTTAATCGCTGGATGGCGCATCCTGTCTGTTTTTAATTACCCGCCATTGAAAATACCCGTAAAAAGCGAGCATAAGATACACTGAGAACATGATAAGCGTTACGTAATAACCCGCTTGAAAAAACAGCGCAATGGCCAGCGTGTTAATCACCATCCAGTAGAGCCAGCTTTCGATGATTTTTTTTGCCATTAATACCGTATTCATTACCGAAAAAACCATAATAACCGCATCCAAATAGGGAAGCTGGGCATTGGGTTGGCTGGCTAAATAAAAACCAATTAGGGCGGTTAATAGAACGCCCGTGGCAATAAATTTTACATGAAATAGCGCCGATCGTTGTGTGATGGCAAGCGTGATATTATTTTGGTTGTGACCGCGCCAGAGGGTAAAGCCATAAACCGCCATGCCCATGTAGTAAATATTGAGCAACATCTGCATGGGCAGTTGCCCTTCCCAAAACAGCAAGGTGTAAATAAAGGTGCTTACAAACGCCGCCGGCCAACACCAAATGGAAGCTTTGGAAGCCAAAAAAACATAAATAATGCCCAAACTCGCCGCCAACCACTCCCAGCCCGATTGCGCTAGCAACGTGTTGAGCACGGTTTGAATCAAGCTGAGGTCAGAATCAACAAGCATGAATGTTGGCTTTATTTCGGTCGATGCCAATGAGTTTGATTACAAACACCGTTTCGGGGATGGTTTCCAGTACTTTGAGTATTTCACTGTCTAGCGCATCCATTACGGGGCGATAGTCGCCAAACAGTTGCGTACTCATCGCATTGCGCTGAATGGTGATATTGGGAAGCTGTTCAACCCGTTCAATAAAATCAATAATCGGCTGGCAGTAGGCTTCTTGCAGAGGATACATGCTGATGTCGATCGAGATTTTCATTAAAAATACACTCGCGTGGTCACGCCCAGCTGCCTTGGGTCGCCTAAGCGAACATAAGTGCTTGGATTGGTGTAAGCGTTAAAGTCAAAGTGATAGCCACGTGTAGCATAGGTTTCATCGGTGAGGTTTTTACCCCAAACATAAATCTCATAATCTTTGCCTTCGTAACCGATACGCGCATTGATAATACGGTAATTTTCAGATTTAGCATCGTGTACATTATCAAAATAAAATTGATCCAACGCCGTCACATCCGCTTGGGCATACACGCCATTACTGGCACGATAGGTTGCGCCTAAATTAATTTGATAAGCGGGGGCGTGCGCTTGCTCACGTCCATCCAACGTAAAGCCACTGTTTAACGGAGTGCCAGAGACAGACGTTTGCAACAACCCAAGACTGCCGTAAGCGGTAAATTGAGGGGTTACCTGCCAGTTAACGTCCGCTTCTACCCCGTAGTTTTGCGCCGAATCAAAGTTTTCAGTGTAAAACACCCAGTTAGTAAACGAGCTAGGATCGTATGTATAGCCATCAAATTGTGGGTCAATTCGATCCATATAAAATGCCGTAATATTAGCTTTTAAGCCCAGTGATGGAAAGTGCGTTTTTAAGCCAATCTCATAATTTATTAAGGTTTCCGCATCGTACCTTAAATAAGAGTCCGCCGTGGTGCTGGGTTGCCCCGCATTAAATCCGCCCGCTTTATAGCCACGAGTGACCCCCGCAAAGGCCATATAGTTTGGGTTGGCAATATAGCGATAGGTTAAATTAGCCCCCCATAACGTCTCTTCGGGCGAATAATCTTCATTGGCGCTATTATTAAATTCACTGTTATTTTTTTCAGCACGTGCGCCAAATGTAATGGTCGATTTAGGCGAAAGGTGGTAATCAAATTGGGTAAACGCAGCGGTTTTCAGCAACGTAAAATCGCTGTCAGAATTGTCCCAATACTCCGTTCGGTTACGCTCATCCAACTTAGACGCGTATAAGCCAAACAACCAATCCGTGCTCTCTGCAATTTGAGACTGAGGGGTTGAGACCCAGCGAAGCTCTTGGCTGAGAGTTCGGCGATGTTTGTTATTTAAATACGTGCCATTAGAGGCGCTGGTCCAATCTTCATCGTAGCTGTAAAGCATGTCAGAATTCACAAAACTGGTGGTCGCAATCAACGCATAATTAGGGTTGGCTTTTAAACTCGCTTTCACCGAAACGGCGTTAGAGAGTTGCGCGTCTTTTCCAGGCTGATTCGAATAGGTTGTAAACTGGTTATCTCTTGACCAAGCATCATAGCCATTATTTAAATCCGCATGAAGTAACGAGACATCTACTTGAGCGTCAGGGCTAGGAAAAAAGCGCAACTTCGCTCGAAACGTTTGCTCATCCCGCGCATTGGTGTCGTTACGGTCTAAGGTCGCATTGCGTCTAAATCCATCACTATTGTGTTTAAACAACGCCACACGATACTGAGGCGAATTTTCTTGGTCATTAAAGGCGCCACTGCTTACAAAGCCCAGTTCACGTAAATTATCTTGGCCAACCGTCGCCTCTACCATTCCCTCTTGGTCAGCGGTGGGGTCATTGCTTTGAATGTGAATCAACCCCGCAATCGCACTTTGACCAAAACGAATGTTTTGAGGGCCTTTAAGCACCTCAACCTGCTTAACATCAAACAGGTTCGCCGCCATCGCAATGCCACTAAAATCCATATCGTCTATCACAAAACCTACGCTACTATTAGGCGCTCCCGTATACTCATCGCGCTGTCCTATACCCCGTATTTGAATATGACGCGCACGCGAGCTTTGCCCAGACACATTCACATTCGCCGTTTTAAGCAACACATCATCAAAATGAACTGCCCCCCTATCCTGTAATTCGCTTTGGGTAAACACCTCAACACTGGTCGGCAAGTTTTGCTCCGTCTCTTCACGTAAATCTGCCGTGATAATCACAGGAGAAAGCAGGGTGGTATTGGCATAACTTGTAACCGAAGAAGCAACTAAGCAGGCAAAAATAGCAGAGGATAAAGGCGTTAATTTAAATGACATTCAGAACTCGTTTTGTGAATTTTATTAGGTGAGACCTTTGCACGAGAGGGGCGCGAGAGGAAAAAGCGATAAAATTTACCTGATTGAGGCGGAAATCGCAGGGAATAGCCAGCTATTCGCAAGGTTTTCAACGAAAATCAGGTGAATTTTAGCCTTTTTCATCCGTGCATCCTTTCGTGCAAAGGTCTCATTATGATTGTATGATGAGGATTGCGTTTATAGCGTAGGGTGCCACAAAGGCTTTAATGGTTCCTATTTTACGCGTGTTTAATTTAAAAAGACAGAGAGAGTCCATTTTGAATAAAAATAATGTGTT
>JAKITH010000126.1 GCA_021648185.1 Thiomicrorhabdus sp.
CTGACTAATCTACCGTTTTACAAATCCATGAATATTTTCTGGGATAATCGGGTATGCCCAAAAAATATTCATGGATTTGTAAAACGGTAGATCGAGGCACCCCATATTCCATCTATTGGCATATGGGTGCCTCCTTTAGACTCATTTCATCATTAGAAAATACTGGGCAAGTCCGCGAGGAGCAGTCCGAACCCCCTGTGACAGAATAACTGTCGCCTCTTTATTTAAAACCATCTAAACTAAAGAGGACGAAAAATGAACACTAAATTCACTGAAGACTTTAAAGAACAAGCTGTACAAAAAGCACTCTTGCGTGGCACAACACACTTGAAAACAGTCGCTAAAGAGCTCGAAATAGGCTACTCAACTTTGCAAAAATGGATAAGAGATTATAGAGCAGTGACCCCCGATATAGAAAAAAATCAACGACCTCAAGATTGGTCGCGAAAAGAACAACTGCAAGCACTAATGGATACGGTTGCGATGAGTGAGGAACAAAACAGTCAGTATTGTCGTGAAAAGGGGATATTCCCACACCACCTTGATAAGTGGCAATCGGACTTCCAACAAGAGAAGAATGAAGCGAAAAAGTCTAAGCCTGCTCAAGCAGAAATAAAAATACTGAAAGAGAAAATCGCCGAGCTTGAGAAAGAAATACGACGTAAAGATAAAGCTTTAGCGGAAACAGCCGCGCTGCTGGTGCTTCAAAAAAAGTTCCGAGCGCTGTTGGAGGAAAAGGAATAACATTTTCTCTTGAGCAGCGCAAAGCCATATTAGCACTCTGCAATGAAGCGGTTACTGCCGGGGCAACACAAAAAAGCGCCAGTGAAATTATTGGTATTTCAGCAAAAACCTTGCAACGTTGGAAGGAACCTGAAAACGTGAGCGGTGATGGGCGAAAAACACGAACGTTCATCCCAAAAAACAAATTGACTCAACATGAGAGAGAAAAGATTATCAACACGGTAAACTCAGTGGAATTTCGTTCTACGGCACCCAATCAAATTGTCCCCATATTAGCAGAAAGAGGGGAATACATTGCCTCAGAACGGACATTTTATCGGGTATTAAACGAGGAAAATCAACTGAAACATCGGCATCGTAGCAAGCCGGCTAGCGTACAAAATAAGCCAAAATCTCTCAGTGCAACAGGACCCGGTCAGTTACTAAGTTGGGATATTACGTATTTAAAAACAACCGTTGCTGGTGTTTTTTTCTACTTGTATTTGTTCATGGACATATTCAGTCGTAAACTTGTTGGCTGGCAAATCCATGAGCTGGAGTGTAGCAAACTTGCGTCAGATATCGTTATAGATATAGCTCGTCGAGAAGGCTATCACAAGGATCAAGAGGTGCATGTTCATTCTGACAATGGCAGTTCGATGAAAGCGGCTACCTTGCTCGCGACTTTTCAACATTTAGGTATTACACCATCTTATAGTCGACCGTCGGTGAGTAATGATAATCCCTATTCAGAGTCCTTGTTTAAAACATTAAAATATTGCCCCCATTATCCGTCAAAGCCTTTTGCTAGCTTACTGACGGCTAGAACATGGATGCATGAATTTGCTGGCTGGTATAACAATCAACATCGACACAGCCGTATTCAATATGTCACGCCATCTCAACGCCATAGCGGGCAAGACAAAGCGGTATTGGAAGCGCGAGCGACAACCTATGAGAATGCCAAGCAGGCGCATCCAGAGCGTTGGACGGGCAACGTAAGAGATTGGGGTTGGCAGGAGGAGGTTATGCTGAACCAAACAAAACAAAACCAAAAAATGGCTAAGTTATTGTGATTAACCAAATGACTGATAACGTTAGGTTATAGATTGAGGGATTCAATGCATAATAATAAGCCTCTTACCCGCAACAGTTGTCAAGGAGGAGTTCTGAGGTACGAAGAAAGCTCCTTGATAACTGTTGTGGGTAAGAGAAACTGTATTATGCATTGGAGCACGGGGCTGGACGAAATAGAGAAAAAGGGAGGGGTTTTTGTTGTAGCGTTATACCAAAAATAAAATACTTTAGGCGACAGTTACCTTGACACACTCCGCTACCGAGAGTATGCCGCACCCAGGTATTCGCACTTTGAAACTCAAACCATGAAATCCCACTGCTTCGCTGACCAACGACCCAGTCAAGGTCTCCATCTTTATCAATACCGACAAGTGATGTTTGCCCTTGCTTATATCCCCAGCTTGAGAGAAAACATGTTGATTAAAATTTATTTCTGATGCCGTAACTTGAATGTTCACAAAAAATATAACAATTGAAATTAAGAGTATTTTTTCATTATGTTATTTCCTCAATAAGATGGGCGGTTCGCCGGTCTCTTCGGCATCTTGATGCCGAATATAATTTTTTTAAATGGTCTGTAAAGTTTTTCTTTCGCCCCATGTAATTCCCGTGCAATGGAAATAGAGCGCCTCCCTTTGATAACGTGATCCCATTCGGCGTCGAAACTGCTAGGGTGTTTGCAGACGTGCCTTGCTATTTTTTTGCTAAAAAAACCCTGCGGAAAATGGCTGTGAGTTTTGAGTAGCACTAACAAATGCCATTTTTTCTGTGTTTGAAATAGCAGAATATCGCTAGGAAAAACTGGTTTCCCCCTTAGTAGTAATTACTTACGATTTCCCGCGAAGAAGTGAATCAAAAAAGATCCAATAACAAACCGCCTTGTGATGCTGTTTTTTAAATTTTTGCGTTTTCGGGCGGGCACTAACTATAGCTCACCCAATCCAACATTAGCGATTGGGCCAAGTCAAATCGCGCCAAAGTGATCTGGCGCGATTTTTCATTTAGCAACCAACATAGGTGTTAAATTGTTGTGCAAATTTCATCTGATGACTCAGATGAACCTGCGAGATTGTAAGCCTGTATTGACAAACAAACATCATCTCCAAAAGATAGCCCCATATCTAATCCTGCATTGATAGTATAACTGGGATTAGCAGCATCAAACCCGCTTTGTGACAACGGTATATCAACCAGAAGTTTGCTCGTTACATCAGAATTAACCCGATAAAACAGCTTGTAACCGATGATGTTTTCTTCAACGGGGTTAGCGTCCCATGAAAGCATAAGATCAACGTCGTTAGCACAACTACCACACAATACATCAACACTAACATTTGCAGTCGACATGTCTCCGTCATTATCAATGATTTGATAGGTAAAACTAAATACGCCGGAAGTGGAACCGTCTGGCGTGTACGTAATGGTATTGTCCATCTCTACCATTGCACTACCAGCACTGGGCTGATCAACAATTGACAACATCAATAGCCCATCATCCAGTCCTGAATCATTTTCTAACACGTCAATATTCACAGCAACCAAGGTGTCCGTGGACGCAGTATCATTGACAGCGATTGGCGTAGCGTCAGGTAAAATAACCGACCCCAATGGATCCTTGACGATAACCGTATACATACTACTACTGCCATTCCCCTCGTTGCCATCAAGTGACACCACTCCCGCAGCAAAGTTTTTGCTATAAAGTATTCGCGATGTATCGGAGTCTTCGAGAATCAACCCGGTGTTTGACCAGCTACCTAACCACGATGGTGCAGCCAAGCGAATGTCGTAGGCGATATAGACGGTTGTTGAAATATTGATATCGAACACAATGAAGTTGGCACTTGTATTTGTTTTATCATTGTTCGCTGTTTCACTGTGCGAAGCCGCTAAACCATCCACCAAATCAGCAAGCCCGTCTAAATGTAAAAAACCTGTACTTTTTAACCATAAACAAAGGATAATAAAGGC
>JAKITH010000003.1 GCA_021648185.1 Thiomicrorhabdus sp.
CCATGCTCGATATGTTTACCATTCGCAAGCACAAAGGCGATATTTTTGACCTAAAAGTCGCTATTGTGGGCGATGTACTGCATAGCCGCGTGGTACGCTCGCAAATTCAAGCCCTCAGTATTTTAGAAGCCCGAGAAATTCGTGTGGTGGGTCCCAAAACTCTGATGCCCGAAAACCCAGAAGCCCTAGGCGTACACATCTATCACAACATGGAAGAGGGCATTGCCGGTGTGGATGTCATTATTATGGTGCGCCTGCAAAATGAGCGTATGACCAGTGCGCTCATTCCCAGTGAAAAAGAGTTCTTTAAACTCTACGGCCTAACGGAAGCACGTTTGGCACTGGCCAAACCCGATGCCATTGTGATGCATCCTGGTCCCATTAATAGAGGGGTCGAAATTGAATCCGCTGTCGCCGATGGCCCTCAGTCGGTTATTTTAGAGCAGGTCACTTACGGTATTGCGGTGCGCATGGCCGTGATGTCCATCATCATGAGCAACGCCGCCCAATTGAGTCAATACAAGGCCGAGCAAATTGCGCAAGCGACACCACAGGAGGAGAACGCATGAGACTTGCCATTACTAACGGACGTGTGATCGATCCCGCTCAAAACATTGACCAAGTCACCAATATCTATCTCTCACGCGGTAAAATTGCAGGCATTGGTGATCTGCCGCCCGAAGGCTTTAGTGCCGATAAGGAGCTGGATGCAACGGATAAATGGATTCTGCCCGGACTGGTTGATCTTCAAGCTCGCCTAGGCGAACCCGGCAGCCACTATGCTGGCTCCATCGCCTCCGAAACCCAAGCTGCGGTTGCTGGTGGCATCACCAGCATTTGTTGCCCGCCCGATACTGCGCCCGTAAATGATTCTCAAGCCGTTACTGAGTTACTGCAACGTCGCGCACGTCAAGCCGCCACGGCATTTGTGATGCCTATTGGCGCATTAACTCAAGGACTCAAGGGCGAACGTTTAAGCAGTATTTATGCGTTAAAACAGGCGGGGTGCGTCGCCTTAAGCCAAGCCAACCAACCGATTCAAAACGCGTTAACGCTCAAAAATGCCTTAGAGTACACTGCCTCGCACGATATCGTGGTGATGCTCCGATGCGAAGACCACCAACTCAAAAATAGTGGCGTGGCACACAGCGGCATGGTCAGTACACGACTGGGGCTGCCTGAGATTCCCCCTTCTGCCGAAACGTCCGCCTTAGCGCGTGACTTGATTTTGGTGGAAGAGACGGGCATTCGCGCACACTTTTCGCAACTCTCCTGCGCCCGCTCGGTAGAGATGATTGCCGACGCCAAAAAACGCGGTTTACCCATTACCTGCGATGTAGCAATTCATCAACTGCATTTAACCGAAATGGATGTACTGGGCTTTAACAGTCTGTTTCATGTATCGCCGCCCTTACGCAGCATGGCGGATAAAGAAGCGTTATTAAACGGCTTAAAAACTGGCGTAATTGATGCCGTCGTCAGTGACCATACGCCCATTCATAAAGACGATAAACTGTTGCCATTTGGCGAGAGCCTTCCCGGCATCAGTGGCTTAGAAACCCTATTGCCTCTCCTACTCAAGCTGGTTAACGATTATGGACTGGATTTAATGACCGCCATTCGTGCCGTCACCCATAACCCTGCTAATATTTTAGGGATTCATACCGGCAGTCTCAAAAACAACCAATCGGCCGATCTCTGTATTTTAGACCCCAAAGACTACTGGACTCTAAACCCTGACGAACTGGTCAGTGAAGGCAAAAACACCCCCTTTAAAGGCTGGGAGTTTATTGGTACGATTGAGCAGACCTTCTTTCAGGGGCGCCCTGTTTATCGTAATCCAAGCCTGCCCAAATAAAATGCTTGCGGATTCTATGCAACCTGTTCCTCAATGCCATGCCATTCAACACTGGTCACAAAATGAGCAAGAGGGTGGTTTTTGGCTACTCAACATAACAGTAGATAACTTGCCGACACCGCAACAACAGAAGGGTGAAAAATTATCCCCCCCCCCTCTCGCCATTGAATTTGGTTGTCAATTTAGGCTTGAAAACAGTGATTATCCACTGTTTTTATTTCAAAAAAATCAAACTAAACAACAAACCACCCTGCAACTGTTAAGCAAACACCCCCTGCCCAACACGCCGCCTAGCCACTTAAATATCACTCCAGCCACTCCCGCTTATCAAGCAATGGTAACAACCTGCCAAACCGCCAATAATGTGATTTTATTAGGCAGTGAGCTTCATATTGCAAACCTGTTTTATCTTGCAAAAATTCGCAGCCAGCAACCCAATAGTCAAACAGTGGCACTCCTACACAGCGAAACCAATTTTCCATTCAAAGCCAAACCCGCCCTGCTCATGGCTCCTAACCTACCCCCTGAAGCCATTGGCACCAGTACACTGCTAGAAGACTGGAACATCCCCAATCGTCTCGCCAGCCAACAAGGCTTGGCAGGCTGTTTTGATGGTGCATTGGAAGCGCTCTTTGCCTACTGGCTAACAGAACAGTATAACGATAACCGTAAACCGTGGCAGGTGATTATTTGTGCCTCAAACGAGACCCAAAAAAAATGCCTAAACGTGAGCCAGTCTTTCGACTGGATTCACTGTTTAGGCACTCATTACGACTCTTAACAGAGTTAAGACAACGTTATAACTCCTCCTCACAACGGTTCTCTAATTGTTCAATTGAGGTTAAGCGTTTGCGGGTAGATTGCGCTAATGCTTCTACCTCTTTAACGGTTTCATGCAACGCGGTAGAGATGGCTTTACCCAGCGCGGCCTCAATTAAAATATGTAATTCCTCCAAGCTTTCTTTACCTAATCCTTTTAACTGCTCGTCGGTTAAACTCTTGCGAAATCCGTCCACTACTTGATAAGCGTGTGTTTCAATGTTCATGCTTGTACTCCTTGTTTAGCTTTAATCTACCTGAAAAATATCTTCACCCGAGCTGATAATTAAAGGGTCATTGGCTCCTACGACCGATTCATCTTTCCCTTCATAAGGCACCATGTTTAAAAAGTACCGCATGGTTTCTAAGCGAGCGCGTTTTTTATCATTCGACTTCACCACTGTCCAAGGGGCTTGTGTGGTGTTGGTGTAAAAAAACATATCTTCTTTGGCTTTGGTGTAGTCGTCCCATCTATCCAATGAGGCCAAATCCATTGGGCTTAACTTCCACTGCTTTAATGGATCGTTCTTGCGCGAATTAAAGCGTCTTAACTGCTCTTTTCGCCCGACTGAAAACCAAAACTTCATCAGCTTTACACCGTCTTCAGTAATCATTCGTTCAAACTCGGGCACTTGACGCATAAACTGGGTGTACTCTTGTGGCGTACAAAAGCCCATCACACGCTCCACGCCTGAACGGTTATACCAAGAACGGTCAAACAGGACAATTTCACCCGCCGTTGGTAAGTTTTGTACATAGCGTTGAAAGTACCACTGACCTTTTTCGATTTCACTCGGCTTATCCAGTGCCACCACGCGTGCGCCACGTGGGTTAAGGTGCTCCATAATTCGCTTAATAGTTCCCCCTTTTCCAGCTGCATCGCGCCCTTCAAATACCAGCACAATTCGTTCGTCATTATCCTTGACCCATTTTTGCAGTTTTAACAACTCAATTTGCAATAAACGTTTGGTTTTTTCATACTCATTTTTATCAATTTTTTCACTATAAGGATAATTTTTTTCACTTGATTTAACTTTTTTCATTGGACCTCCTGATTAATTAATTTTAACGGTGAACCTATTCAGTATACGCCTATATTTCAGCCAAAAAGACCATCAGAATTCAATCTTTTTTATGGAAGGATAACAGTAAAATTTATAAGGAGAGTAACCTACAAATAGCAGGGTTTTAGGCACGTTAAAAATCAGAAAGGATGCATTATTTTTTATACAATAGAGCATTATTCCTAATCCGCAGATAGAAATGTGAATTAGGGACTATAAAACAACCCCAAAGAGCCCTATGTCGAATTCACTTATTGAGCGTTATCAAACCGTGCAACAACGCATTCAAGCGGCTTGTTTGCAAGCCAGTCGTTCGGAGAACGCCGTCTCACTATTGGCGGTCAGCAAAACCAAACCCATAGAGGATATTATTCAATTAGCCAAACTGGGGCAGTCCTGTTTTGGTGAAAATTATGTGCAAGAGTCTCTGCTCAAGATTGAGCGTTGCCCTACCCTAGAGTGGCACTTTATTGGCCCGATTCAATCCAATAAAACCAAAGCGATTGCTGAACACTTTCAGTGGGTTCACAGCATCGATCGTCTCAAAATTGCACAGCGTCTTAGCCAGCAACGCCCAGAAGGCATGAAACCCCTTAATATTTTATTAGAAGTGAACATCAGTGAAGAGGCCAGTAAGGCTGGATTTAGCCCAGATGAACTATTAGACATTGCGCCAACAATCGCCCGCTTGCCTAACCTAAGGCTAAGGGGCTTAATGGCGATTCCACAAAAACTAGATAAAAATACCCCATTCGAGGCACGGCGTGCGCCCTTTGCCAAAGTACGTCAACTCTTAGAGCAACTCAACCAAACACACGGATGGTCATTAGACACGCTCTCTATGGGCATGTCGGCCGATTTAGAAGCAGCGATTATGGAAGGGGCAACCATGGTTCGCATTGGCACGGATATTTTTGGAAAACGGTAAACAAAAATTAAAACTGACAATGCATCAAATACATTTTAAGGAAAATTGTAACGATTAAGCTTACCTATGAAAAGTTCCTGCAAACTCAGAGTGAAACTCGCTAATAATCTCTGTTTCCTCTTCTAAAATTAGAGCTATTTTTTTAGGGTCATAAAATTTTTCGGTATTAACTCGAATGAATGGATGATGCGGCTTTAGTGCTTCATTTACATATTTATCTCGCTTAATCCGCTTTTGACTTAAGTGCGATGAATCATCCAACTCAATAACAACCAAAACTTTAGTTGCCGAATCTGTGATAACAAAATCCATTCTTCTTGACCAAGCCTTTGATTTGTTTGTATACTCTTCTGGCTCTACAAGCGCAATTAAAGAAGTTTGGCAGTGAATTATGTACTGGTTATTATCGAGTGCTTTACGTAAGGAAAAGAAAAACTTTCTTTCATTTTCTGTTGTCAAATACTCTTTTTTTCTATGCCGAATTATTTCATTAGCAATATGTACTTTATTTTTTGAAGAATTGTTTTTTTTCCAAAATAATAAAAAAATTACAATAATAAACAATAAAATAATAATTTCCATTTACTTCCCCTCCTACCAAACCCCACGATGATTTAACACCGCAACCGTTGGGCTTTGTTTTTGTAGCATCTCTGCCCAGCTGGGCAGAGAGCTTGGCGATTGTGCAGTGACTTTTAATTGAACGGTAAACCGTTTATTCTTAAATACTTCTAATTTCCCTGAGAGTGACCAGCCCTGCTCTTTTCCCTCAATATTAAGCAACAGCTTATCACCTTCCAATTTGGGGGTAATGGTGATATTTGGAAAGGTTTCGCCTAATACATTCAGTTGTTTTAAAACGAGGTTTCCTGTCAAAACACTCGGCCACTGGCTGGCTAAATCGAGGGTTAAATCCACCTCATTTATTTGCAAGAGTCCACTTACATCCATATTTTGTAAGTCGGTCAAATTCAGCAACTTAACCAACAATGGCAAGCCAATTGTTCCATCTATATTGGTCGCCTTTAGTTCGGTTTGTTCTGAGAAGAGGGAAAACGTAACCTGGCTTCGCAGTTGGCTCTGCTCTTTTTGCCAGACATTCTGAACCTGCGCCTGACCCATCAGTAACGACCAAAAAGAGAGTTGCCAATCGATTTTTCCAAAATGCACTAAATTTGGGGTCAGAGTAGAAACCTGAGTATTTCCTTGCCATAAGGTGCCATGGCTTGGGCTTAATTGCAGGGTATTGGGGAGCTGTTTTTGAATGCTGGGCTGTGCCAGTAGCCAGTTGATGGGCAGGTGATAGATAATGGAGATACACAGCGTCACAACAAACAACGCAAGCAGACCAAATAACCACTTAAATGAGAGGGCTTCAACCATATTTTTTAACATTATTTAACCACCTCAAATAACAGTTCCGCTTGCGTTACACCGGCGAAAACCGGGGTTAGTTTCATTGATTTTGCTGTCACGCCTTGTTGCTCTAACAGGCCAATCCAACGAAATAGACGTGGCGCATCCACCTCTTCAAAACGTACTTTAACCCCTCGATTGGTCAATTTAAGCCCTTCGGTAAATTGCAGTAAATTTTGCTGACGCAGACTGTGTTGCAACGAGTCCATTAATGCAGTTTTAGAATGCACCGCCAATGTATTACCCCCCGTTGAAGAGACTACTTTAGGGGCTTGTTCAACCAGCCACAACCATTCAGATTCCGCTTTTTGTAAGGCCAATTTTTGCTGAGTGTATTGACTGTGTATCGGCGACCAAACCAGGCTGTAAAATGCCACAATCCCTAAAAAAATCACAAGGCCAATAACCAAGCGTTTTTCACGATCGGCAAGCTGAGTCCACATGGGGTTATTTTGCAGTGACATGGAAAACTCCTTCCACTAAATTTGGGCTTACATTTTTCAGCTCAAGCTCTATATTAATGGCTCTGGCAGAACGTTGCTGTTGACTCATGCTTACCAGCGTTTGCAGTTGCTGGGTCTGTTGTGCGCTGACCATGATGCTTAATAGGCCTCCTTCACGGTTCATTTGCCACTGCAAACGGTTAATTTTAATGTTTGGATCGGCTTTAAACAAAGGTTCAACCGCTTTCAATAATGCCACTAAGGAGTGGTTATTTTTTTGCCCCCCCCCTTGTTGATTGTTTAAGCGTGTTTGGGTTTGCATTTTGATGTTTACAATGCGTTTGACATCGGGAAACATCTCTTTAAACAAACGTTCGGTTTGCGCTTGATAGTGCTGAGTTTGCTTAGCAAGCGTTTGAGTTTTTTGCCACGTTGCAACCAGTAAAGCAATCAAAACCAGCCCCAGCAATACCGCTGGCCAACGCCAATCCTGCCAATATTTTTGCTGTTTAGACTGCGCTTGGTAGTCATTTGTTCTTAAGGTGAGCCGAGAGATGGATTGATTGGAGTCTAACTGACTGTTGAGCAGATGTTGCTCACTTAACCTGTTCTGAATTATCTTTTTACCCGTTTGTTCAACCACGTTTACAAACGGAGCCAAGCAAGCTTCTCTGACTGAAAACCCCGAATACAGATCGCTTCGAATGGACAATACGCCCGCCTTTGCAATCACATTCCAGTGCTGACTCACCTGTTCTTCGCCCTCGCTTTCATTCAAGATGGGTTGCTCTGCTACGGGCACTCGAAAACACTCTGGAACCAATTGCACATGGGTTAAGTCCAGCGATTGTAAGGTCTCAACCCACTGTTGCATCCATTGATGCGCGACAATGGCGACCGATACCACTCCCTCTTTATTACGATTTAGTGCCACAAAGTGTAGGTTCTCTACGGGTTCAGACAGGGACTCTTCTAACGTATAAGGCAAGGCAGCCATCCAGTCAGACTGGCGTTTACCAGGCACAAAAACATCGGTTAACAGCACCAATTGACTGGGTACCCAAACCGTTGCCAGTACATTTTTTAAGTGACCTTGCTGGGTCAACTGAGCCAAACTCTCTGCCGTGTCCAACACTTGACCCTTGGCATTTTCAATAATAAACTCACCCGCCAGATTAAATCGAGCGGTCAGGTTATGTAATGCCAATGGCGTGGTTTCTAACGACCTATTTTCAGTTTGTTTATTCAGCATTTAACCACCTTTGTACCAAGCGCACTTCATTTTGATTATCAGGATGCCGTGAAAAAATGGCCGACAGCCCTTGTTGTGATTCACCGTAATCGACTTGCGTCTTGAGTAAAAAATAGTCACTTTGCACGCTCACCATCCAGTCGGGCAATCCCTTTTTAATTTCTGTACGAGGCATCCCTTTGGCGGTAACTAAAAAGTCGATAAAATCATCGATCTTTCTGGCGGGCTCACTTAAACGCTGTGCCACCCAAGCAGAGGCGACGGCCTCATCCAGCCAGTCGGCCAGAGCCACTAAAACACGTACATCGGCGGTATTGACATTAATTTTAGTCACGGTGGGCAAGGTGGTTAAATCTTTTTCCAGCATTTGCCACACATCGTATTCAATACGTTGCAACCCGTCCATCATTTTTAACTCATTCAACATCACCATCGGCTGATTGGCGGCATTGTAGGCGGGTTTTAATAACAGATACACATTGCCTTCAGCCCCAAAAGCGGACGGTATATCATCGGCATCAATCCAGTCCTTCACCACATCAGAAAATCGTGAATTTAGCCCATTCTGCAACGCATACCGCTTAGTCACCGCCAACCAAAGAAGACGCTTTTTCTCATCTTGTTCTATTACATTATTCAGATTTAAACGGCTGTTTAAGTCCACCAACCTAGCGGAAATATTTCCCCCTTCATAGGGAACGGGACCAAACGGAGTTTGCCATGCGTCGTCTAACGCATCGTAATCGTTGTTCTCTAAGTCGAGCGTTAATCCTTTTTTAACCCAAGATTCCACCCCCCACTGCACGGCAAACGATTGTGCTTGATGCATCATGTGACTGCTGCGTTTAATGTTGGTGTATTGTTCGTACATCAACTGACTGCCCATCATCGCAATTAAAGCCACTATCATCAGTACCGTTAATAAGGCAAACCCTTGTTGAGGTAGATTTTTAATTTGTTTTAGATTTTTTCTCCCCCCCATCTAACTGACCCCCATAAATAGACGCTTTAACACCCCTAAATCATCAAGTTCAAGCAACACTTCGGTCATTTTAGGCAGAGGCATTTTTTGGGGTGCGGAATTTTCTCCCCCCCCTATAGAGGGTACGGAGCGCACATCCACTTCAAGCGGCCAACTGGTTACCCAGCGGTTTTTATCATTTAAAAACCGTAATTCAAATCGTTTTACCCCGGTTAAAATGGCGACACGTCTTGGTTTGGTATCGGGCGCCCGATCAATCACCGGCCAGGTTAAACGGTATAACGTCTCGTCTCTAAGTTGGTAGCCCACCCGCAATAACCCCCCCGATGCACGTGGGGTTGGCAGTTCTGCAATGCGAGTGAGCTCCAACCCTAAATCGGCACGGTATTCATAGGCCGACAACGTAGAGCCGAACCCATCTTGCACGCCGCGCGGAACCAGTTGAACCAAGTCTTGCTCCATCCACCACACGGTACGTTGTACTTCTGCCATTCGCTGTGAATGCGCTTGCACATTGGTTTGTACGTTAACCACGCCATTAATGGCTTGGTACGCCAACGCAGAAATAATGGCCGAGATGGCTAAGGCGATCAGCAACTCAATTAAGGTAAACCCTTGTTGCTTTTTTGTATTTCGCCTATTAAAACCGTGGTGAATCGCATGAACATCGCGCACGTTTAATCTCCCACCACGGTGACTAAACTCACCGAGTCGGATGGATTGTTGACGTCCGTTACAATGACGACACGTTTTTGAATGCCCGGAAACGTGGTGCTTTCCGAACGCAACTCAATCGACCACTCACGTCCCAACTGCTCTACCACAGTGGATTGTCCACTTGCACCCGCTTGTTTGTCTTTTTGACCCGACAAAACGTGCTGTTTGATCAGTTCGTCTTCGGCAACCCAAGTGGCGACAATACGCGACTCTAATTTGCTTTGGTTCAATACCGTCATGCCCATAGACTGCGTTAACGCAGCCAGTGCAATGGAAACGATCGCCAGTGCAATCATCACTTCAATCAGGGTAAACCCCCGCTGCCTATTAACGCGTTTCATCGGCATCAAACTGTAAAATATCATTCCATGAGACGGTGACGATGTTCTCTTTTTTAGGCGCGGTAAATTTATCCCCCCCTATCGAAAACGACACGTCCCCTTGCAACACGTCTCCCGTTGGCCAAAACATCCAACCTGGCTCTGGCAATTGCTGTTTTTGTGCAAACACCTTATCCACCGACCATTGAACCGTCAGTCCATTTTTCCACGCCAAAAACTCCACTTTAGGGGACTTTTTCCACTTATTTTGTGCAAAAATATAAGTCGTTAGCCCTGTTTCGTCAGGCACCACCAAATACAGTTTTCGATCAAACGTAGATTGGTCTCGCACCAAACTTAACAGCATTTTCAACTGGTTTTGCTGAGCGGTTAACTTGCTTTTATCGCCCCCACTTAACGAGAGAACGCTAACGCTGGTCACCACCGAGATAATCACCACCACCACCATTAATTCAATTAAGGTAAAGCCTTGTTGCTGTTTAGCGCGAGGTGATTTCATCGTGTCTCAAGCGATACTTAACATTCACTGTTTTATGTTCCAATTTCCAATCGTGGCATTCACCCCTTCACCGCCATCAACGCCGTCCGCACCATAGGTAAATAGGTCAAACGCACCGTGCGTCCCTGGCATCAAATACAAATAAGGATTACCCCATGGATCTTGTGGCGTGCTCTCTAATAATTTTTTCCAGTTTTTCGCTTCGGGCCCATCGGTAGGCTTGACCACTAACGCTTCCAACCCTTGGTCGGTGGTTGGGTAGTTATAGTTATCCAGTTTATAAAGCTGTAACGCCGATGAAATCGAATTAATGTCCTGCTTGGCTTTAACCATACGCGCTTCATCGGGACGATCCATTAAATTAGGCACGACTGCCACCGCCAATACGGCAAGAATAACGACCACTACCATTAATTCAATTAAGGTAAAACCGCGTTGTAATTGCATTTTTAAACTCGTATTTTTCATCTCTTTTTTATCCTATCATCTGATTCATTTCAAACATCGGCATCATAATCGCCATTACAATGGTTAAGACCACGCCGCCCATAATAATAATTAACACCGGCTCTAAAATACTCACCAGTGCGGTTGCCGCCGATTCTACCGCCTTTTCATAATGCTCAGCACCTTTAATCAACATCGTATCCAACTGGCCTTTTCCCTCCCCAGTTTTCACTAAATTAAGCAATAGGGGGGGGAAAAATCCAGCGGCCTGCATCGCATGATGCACCGGCTTGCCCTCTCTAACCTCTTCTACCATGTTTAAAACCCCTTTTTTCATTGGGTCTAAGGTCATCACTTCGGCTGAGATGGTAAGCGCGTCTTTAATGGCCACCCCACTTAAAACCAACACCCCAAAGGTTCGAGACCAGCGTGCGGTGGCAGAGTAGATTAAAAATCGTTTCAATCCGGGTATTTTAAGCAAAAAAGTATGTACGGCAAAGCGCCATTTAGGCCGTTTCATCACCCAAATCCCACCCAACCACAGTGCAATGGCCGTCACCAACATGAGCGGCCATTGTGCTTGTATAAAATCACTTAAACTTAACAGCCCTAGTGTTAATGGGGGCAGTGTTTGCTGCATGTTATCAAACACGCTCACCACTTTAGGCACGACATAAATCATTAAAAAGAACACAATTGCCACCGCCACTATCACCATTAACATCGGGTAAATCAGCGCGGTTTTCATTTTTTTGTTTAAGTTGTCTTGTTGCTCAATCGAATCCGCCAAACGAGAGAGCACTTTATCCAAATGGCCACTCTCTTCTCCCGCTTGAATGGTCGCAATAATATCACGCGGAATACTCACTGGCGCCAACGCCATGGCATTGGCTAATGAGTAGCCTTCTGATACATGGGTATGCAAACTGGTAATAAACCGTGCAACTTGTTTCGATTCACTTTGGGTGGATAAGGCTTTTAGCGCTTCTTTCAATGGCGTACTGGCATCCAACAACGTGAACAACTCTCGCGTAAACAGAGCCAGCTCAGGCACCGTTAGTTTAGGAACAAAAAACCCTTTTTTAGCGCCTTTTGAACGACTGCTTTTTTTTTCAATTTCCTGCAATGAAATTGGGGTTAAGCCCTTGTCTCGCAAGAGTTGGCGAATCTGACGCTCTGAGTCACCCTCTTGTAAACCTTTAACGTGCTTACCTTGTTTGGTGAGTGCTTTGTATTCAAAAACGGCCACTGATCAATCCTTAGCGCTGTGTCACGCGTAACACTTCTTCTAGGCTGGTTTTGCCTTCTAACACCACTTGGTAGGCACTCTCTGATAGAGAGGGCATCTGTTTTCTGAGTTCTGCTTCAATCTCAGCTTCGGCGGCATCCGAATGAATCATTTTACGAATGTCTTCATCCACGGGCATTAATTCATACAGCCCTATTCGTCCACGGTAGCCTGTATGCTGACAGTGCTCACACCCTTCAGGCTGATAAACAACCGCTTCGTTCACGCCCAATCGCTTGCATTCAGAATCATCCGCCTGATGGCTCGACTTACAATGCACGCATAAACGGCGTACCAAACGTTGCGCCAACACACCCACCAAACTGGAGGCCAATAAAAATGGTTCGACCCCCATGTCTCTTAAACGGGTAATCGCACCAACGGCGGTATTGGTGTGCAGTGTAGACAACACCAAATGCCCTGTTAAAGACGCTTGCACCGCAATATTGGCGGTTTCCATATCACGGATTTCCCCAATCATAATCACATCGGGATCTTGACGTAAAATTGCGCGTAACCCTTTGGCAAACGTCATATCCGCTTTCATATTGACGGGGGTTTGGTTAATGCCATCAATGTTATATTCCACCGGGTCTTCAATGGTCATGATATTACGCTGACTATTGTTTAAGCGCCCCAATCCAGCATATAAGGTGGTGGTTTTACCCGACCCTGTTGGTCCGGTGACCAAAAAGATGCCGTGTGCTTTATCCAGCAGTTTTTGCACCCCTGCTTCTAAGTTTTGTGGCAACCCTAAATCGGTTAAATCCAGACGCTCCATACTGCGATCTAATAAACGCATGACCACGCGTTCACCAAAGCTGGATGGAATGGTGGAGACCCTTAAATCAACGGCTCGACCTCCCAGTTTAAGCGCAATACGCCCATCTTGTGGCAAGCGCTTTTCAGCAATGTCCAACCGTGCCATAACCTTAATACGCGAGACCAACATTCCTGATAATACGGCCTTGGGGGTAAAAATAGTGCTCAACACGCCATCCACTCGAAAGCGAATACGCAATTGGGTTTCGAACGGTTCAATGTGTACATCGGAGGCATTGGCGCGAATCGCTTCCGATAAAATTGCGTTAAGCAGTTTAATAATGGGGGCTTCATCGGCGCTGTCTAATAAATCTTCTGGCTCTCCCAGTTCCGAAAAGACCGTTGCCAAGTCTTCGGTTTCAATCGAGTCAATCGACTCCATTGAATTTTGTCCGCTATTGGCGTAACTGAGTTGAATTTTTTTCTCAAATTCATCGTCAGACAGCTGTTCAAACAACGAGCCTTCTGCACACTCCTCTTCCAAAACCTCCTCATTCGATAACTCTAATAGGCGTCGTTGCACCTCTAACAAAGCCACTAACGGGGTGTTTTTGGTATAAAAGACTTTTGGCTCGGCATTTAAATCGGCGCTTAGCACCAACTCATTTTTGCGTGCAAAACTAAATGACAGCATCTGACTCATAAACTCAGTAACTCATCCATAGGGGCTGAAACAACCATTTTGTCATTAGGCGATTGCAACGGAACAATTGGATTTGCTTTATTTACAGACAAAGGCGGTGCATTCATCACCGGAGGTTTACCCATCGCAGGTGACGTTCCTTTCCACTCTTGCAATGTAGGTAAACGTGGTCTTAAGTCATCACCAGATAACAAGCCACTGCTCTTTTTCTCTAATAAGTGAGTTTGTTCTTCTTTCATATAGCTGTATTTTTTCTGACTGTAATAGTCACTGGTTTCATTATTTCGAATAATGACGGGGCGTAAAAACACCATTAAGTTGACTTTTTCACGGGTTGTCGTGGTTGAACGGAACAGTCCACCAACCCATGGCAAGTCACCCAAAAAAGGGACTTTTGATTCAGTTTGGGTCTCTTTCTCGTTAATTAACCCCCCTAGCACCACAACTTTACCGTCACCGACAATGACTCGCGTTTTAATTTGGCGCTTGGTGGTTTGCAAGTCAACCGCTTCCCCTTTCGGCAACACATCTGAGACTTCTTGATCAATCTCTAAATAGATCTCATTGCCTTCATTAATCTGTGGTTTCACTTTTAACTTCAACCCCACATTTTTACGTTCAATGGTGTTAAAGGGATTGGTTGCGGCATTATTGCCACTGGTAAAGCTCCCCGTTTGAAAGGGTACTTCACGACCCACTAAAATTTCGGCCTCTTCATTATCCAATGTCAAGATAGAGGGAGTGGCTAAAATATTGGAGGATGAATCGGTGTTTAGTGCTGAAATGAGCGCTGCCCAACCTTGGTCACCCGCAGAGTTAAGTCCCCCCGTCCCAATCGTAATACCCGTTCCAACCGCGGCAGCCTGTGCGATCGTATCCCCTACATTGCCCAATATTGTTGTCAAATTCCCCGTCAGATTAACCACGCTCGCCCCACCACTAGAGCCCATTAGCGCCCAATCAACGCCTAAATTAGCCGCACGATCTTCTGACAGCTCAACAAAAATCGCTTCAATTAACACTTGAGCACGTCGAATATCCAGTTGTTTAATCACGTTTTTCAATGTATTTACAATGGCCGTTGGCGCACTGATGATCAACGCATTCATGCGTTCATCCGCTTCAATACTAATTTGATCTTTTAACTGTTTCGCCGTTAAAGAGCGTGTTGGTGTTGAAATACCTGCCTCTCCTTCACCGCCAGCCTCACTCTTAGCCGAATTTAAAATGGCACGATTTCCAGCCACTTTCCGTAAAACTTCAGCCATTTCTGTCGCTTTGGCGTAACGCAAATAGATCACCTGAACCTGACTTTCAGAGGCCACCTTTACATCCAAATGTGCAATAAGCGCACGTAAAATCATACGTTTTTGCTCATCACCACTTAAAATCAAACGATTAGATCGTGCATCAAAACTGACTTTAACCGCATTTTTATTGGCGCCAGTGGGCTTACCAATAACCCCTTTTATCGTTTTACTCAACTCTTCTGCCGACGAATTAAATATGGTAATCACCTCGTGATGCCCCAAGGTATCGACATCCACTCGTTTTAAAATATGCTTGAGGCGTTTAATATTGGACACCACATCGGTCACAATCAACTTATTACTGTCTGATAAAGCGACTAAGTGACCCTCTTTCGCAATTAACGGTCTTAGCACCGCCACCAATTTTGTTGCCTCCACGTGCTTTACATCAATAACTTCGGTGACCCAATCATCATTGGTGACGTGGCTGGTGCGATATGGAAACTGATCGCGCGCCATATTGGCTGGAATAATTTTAATGGCATTATCGCCTTCAATGGCCGCATAGCCATGCACTCGTAGCACCGCTAATAACGACTGATATAACTCATCAGGGTTCATTCCTGCAGGCGCAATAAAGGTAACTTTTCCTTTTACGCGTGGGTCAATAATAATGTTATAACCCGATATTTTCGCCACGGCCTCAATCACCGTCGTAATATCCACTTGCTTAAAGTTTTGCTTTAAACTGCCTTGCGCCACGGCGGACGTAACACTGCCGACCGACAACGCCAAACTTAAAACACCAATGGTTAACCAACGAAAATTTTTCATTACTCTTTGTTTCCTATTCACTTTATTTTAGTTCAACCACTAAATACGTAACTTGTCCTTGGCGTTCCACTTCCATCTCCAACACGGGTTCATTTAACACCTTTATCCACAAACGCGGCTTTTGGGTTAATTGAGCGATGGATCGTCCATTTACCATCTTTAAAATATCGCCTGGTTCTAAGCCTAATTCATTAAACAATTCCGCCTCTTTTTTAGGCCACAGCTTCATGCTGGCATCTTGCTTACCTGCATTGATTAATTGAAAACGCACATACTGCATGATTTTCATCGGCGATTTTTTTAACTCTTTCTTTAGCGCACCAAACCCACTTTCGTTCCGATCGTTGAGGCCAAATGCATCGGATTTAAGCAACTCGTTAGATTCGCTCATCATTAACTTTTCGAGTGCACCATGATTATCAATCACCACATAGTCTGAGTACACCGCGTCCAAATAGACCCCATTTTGAATTTTTTCACCCACTAAAACCAACAGTGTTTGACCGCCCGACTTAATAATCACCAACCCTTTATCATCCGGTAAGGCCACAATACCCAGCACCTCTAAATTCAAGCGGGTCTCTGTCACATCTTGCTCATTTTTCTGGCGCGCACGTGTATCATCAATCATCTGCCGACCCAACAGGTCAATTGTAATTGCTCGAGGTGGAGGAGAAGAATTTGAAGTGCTCTTTTGCAGAACGGAAGGAACGCTTAGCGCGGTAGGTGACTGCAATGAAAAAGAGAGCATAGAACCCAGTAGCCATCCTAATAGAAGCACGGCCACCACCAAAACTACTCTAGAAAAATAGTGGCTTAAAAAAACAGGATCAAAACGCGATAACCACATAGACATGAAAAAAGAAAAGTTCCTAAAAAGTAAGTTTATTTTTTATAAAAAACTATTATAAATGCTTACTCAAAGGATAAGTATCTAAGTTACCTTATTTTTAGATTAAAAACAGATGAAGATAAGCCTATTTCTTAAAAATTAGACATAAAAAAACCCACACAAGGCGGGTTTTTTAAAATATGGTGGCTACACCGGGATTTGAACCTGGGACCCCATCATTATGAGTGATGTGCTCTAACCAACTGAGCTATGTAGCCAAAAGAATTCGCGTATTATAGAGGCTCTGCAATATATGTCAATATGAGACCTCTAAATTTCGCTGGTTTTTAAACATTAAATCTAAAATGCATGACATCGCCATCTTGAACAATGTACTCTTTGCCTTCTAAACGCTGTTTACCCGCAGTTTTTGCCCCAGAATCGCCTTGGTATTCAATAAAATCTTCGTATGCGGTCACTTCGGCACGAATAAACCCTTTTTCAAAGTCGGTATGAATGGCGCCTGCTGCTTGCGGTGCGGTAGCCCCTTTTTTGATGGTCCAAGCACGCACTTCTTGCACTCCTGCGGTAAAGTAAGTTTGCAGCCCTAGCAATTCATAACCCGCACGAATGACACGGTTTAATCCTGGCTCTTCTTGCCCAATCGCCTCCAAAAAATCTGCTTTATCTTCTGCATCCAATTCTGCAATTTCAGCTTCAATCGCGGCACAAATAGGCACCACCACAGCACCTTGTTTTTCAGCTAAGGCTCGTACAGCATCTAACATAGGGTTATTTTCAAATCCCTCTTCGTCTACATTGGCAATGTACATCATTGGCTTAACGGTCAATAAGTGCAAATCTTGCAGCGACGCTAATTCATCTTCTGTTAAACCAATTAAACGAATTAACTGCCCTTCTTCAATCTCTTTGGCTACTTTTTGTAATAGATTTAGACGAGCCGTGGCCTCTTTATCGCCACTTTTTGCAATACGTTGAACTTTCGCAATGGCTTTGTCAATGGATTCCATATCCGCCAAAGCCAGCTCCATATTAATGACTTCAATGTCATGAATGGGATCGATCTTTCCAGCCACATGCACAATATCATCGTTTTCAAAACAACGCACCACTTGCACAATGGCATCGGTTTCACGAATATTGGCTAAAAACTTATTCCCCAACCCTTCGCCTTTAGAAGCACCTTCAACCAACCCTGCGATGTCCATAAAATCGACCGTGGCGGACATCACGCGCTCTGGCTTAACAATATCCGCTAACGCTTGTTCACGTGAGTCGGGAACCGCGACCACGCCCACATTTGGCTCAATCGTACAAAATGGGTAATTGGCAGACTCAATGCCGGCATTGGTTAATGCATTAAATAAGGTTGATTTTCCAACGTTGGGTAAACCAACAATTCCACATTTAATTGCCATTTTGACTCTCCTAAAAGTAAAGCTAAGGGACGTGGATGGAATAACTTCGACAACTATAACGCAGGATTTTTGTTTCAGATCGGATGATCTCAAGAGGCGCATAGTTATTCTACGCAACGATTTGAGATCATCCGAGCTGGGACAAAAAGACAAGTTAGAGTGTCAAAGTTATTTCATGCACGTTCCTAAGGGGGGATAAAAATTTTAAAAACTCAGATAGTGCCTGAAATTGGTCAAATCAAGGCAAAAAAGGTGAGTTTACAAGTTATTTTGAATGAAGCACGTGCATCGCTTTTTGCATATCATCTTGAAGTACATCTGGCATTACTTTGCTGGCACGATAAACAGCATCATCAATCAATTGTCGATCTATTTTTGAAGGGGCTTTTAAAACATAGTCCACCACTTGATCTCGATGGCCTGGGTGACCGATTCCTAAACGCAAACGCGGAAAGGTTTTGCCCATCACCGCAATCATGTCACGTAAACCATTATGACCGCCATGACCACCGCCTACTTTAAGTTTGGCCACGCCAGGGTCTAAATCCAACTCGTCGTGCACCACTAAAATAGATTCGACGGGAATTTTATAAAACTTAGCAAGCGCCTGAATAGACTGACCACTGCGATTCATAAACGTGCCGGGCTTTAATAGCCACACATCCAAACCATTCGCCTGAACTCTTGCAACGTTGCCAAGAAATTTGGTCTCTGGACGAAATACAGCGCCGTATTGACGCGCTACTTCGTCCACAAACCAAAAACCAGCGTTATGCCGTGTCTGTGCGTATTTATCGCCTGGATTTCCCAGACCAACAATTAACTGAACAGATGACATAAAACGCTGGCTCTTAGTTTTAAAACTTGGTAACGACTCAGATGGTATCTAAAAATGGTCAAATTAAGGCAAAAAACATGCGTTTACAACTGTAAATGATCATTTTTTAACGCAGAGTTGACCTTTTTCAGGGACTAACTGAGTCTTTACATTAACGAATTTTTGCTTTACCGATATTAACAACCGACTGATCGTAATCGCTGTTTCCGTGCGCTAACGCTCGAATAGAAACACCTTCAGGTAAATCTAACTCAGAAAGACGTAAACTGGTACCCGCTTCCATTGTTGAAACGTCTACGGTAATTTCCGTTGGTAAGTCTTTTGCCAAACAGTTGATTTCAACGGTTGCTTGCAAGAAAGAGATCATACCACCGGCTTTAACACCAGGAGAAACATCTTCACCAATGAAGTTAAATGGAATCTTTTTAACTAAGATATTGTCCGCGGCACGTTGAAAATCAATATGAAAAACCGCACCCGTTGCAGGATGGCGCTGCACATCTTTAATAACACACGCTTCTGTTTCTCCGCCTTCAACAGCAACGGTTAATACGGTATTAAATAACGCTTCATTTTCCAATGCGTGCTTTACAAAGTTTGCTAGTAAAGAGATGGATACGGCCTCTTTTCCTGCTCCATAAATAATGGCCGGTACTCTATTCGCATGACGAAGGCGGCGGCTCGCTCCTTTCCCTTCTTCCGTACGAAGACTTGCTGTCCAATTCTGGCTCATAATAATTTACTCCAAAGATCGATACTATTTATTGACAATAACATCTGATTAATATTTTCTTACGTCCGCGACCAAACGTAAGGGAAGCGGGGATTATACTTAAAATTCTAGTTTTTTCTATCTTTTTAATTTTTTTTCAGATTCACAAACAAAAAACGCCCAAATGAATGGGCGTTTTTACAAAACTAAACAATGGTGGCTTAATGTTGCATCAAAGCAGTCACCGACTCATCTTGGTTAATACGTCGAATGGTCTCGCCTAAAATATTAGCAATCGTGATGGTTCTGATTTTTTCACAGGCCTTAATTTCTTTCGTCTGCGGAATCGAATCGGTCACCACAACCTCTTTTAAAACAGAGTTCATAATATTATCAATGGCAGAACCCGACAATACGGCATGAACCACATAAGCAGACACACTGTTTGCACCACGCTCCATCAATGCCGTAGCCGCTTTACACAAGGTACCAGCGGTATCAACCATGTCGTCTACAATCAGACAATCACGCCCTTCAATGTCTCCTATGATATTCATCACTTGCGAGACATTGGCTTTTGGACGACGCTTATCAATAATGGCCATCTCTGCATTCAGTGACTTAGCCACCGCTCGTGCACGCACCACGCCGCCCATATCAGGAGAAACGATCACTATATTATCCAAGTCACAATTCGCTTGCATGTCGTCAACCAATAAAGGCGAAGCATATAAATTATCCACTGGAATATTAAAGAAACCTTGAATCTGATCGGAGTGTAAATCAACGGTAACCACACGATGCGCACCTGCATTGGAGATCATGTCGGCCGTTAAACGAGCCGTAATAGGAACACGTGCAGAGTGAGGACGTCGATCTTGGCGAGCAAAGCCATAATAAGGAATAACGGCGGAAATACGGTTAGCAGAAGCACGTTTTAGCGCATCAATCATCACTAACATTTCCATTAAGTTAACGGCTGGCTCAGGTGTACAGGTTGGCTGTAACACGTAAACATCTTTGCCACGAACCGACTCTTTGATTTCAACCATGATTTCGCCATCACTAAAGCGACCAACATCGGCTTTACCTAAGGGAATGTCTAAATATTGGGATATTTTTTCTGCCAGATTGACATTTGCGTTTCCCGCAAAAATCATGACATCGTTATTAGCCATCTACAGGCGCTCCTGTGGGAGGAAAAAAATGATTTGGGGAATTTGGATAGGATATTGGCAGGGCTGACAGGATTCGAACCTGTGGTACACTGGATCAAAACCAGATGCCTTACCACTTGGCTACAGCCCTTTAATATCATTGTCGTTAAAGACAGGTGCGTATTATCCATGTATTTATTTAAAGTTCAATAAAAAACGTTAAATAATTCAAAAATATTCAAAACCTATTCTTATTTCCCATATTCACTAAGTACAAACTCACACATTATTTGAGTAATTCATCCTTAGAAGGTCTCCATTAAACCTTGTAGCTCACTATTTTGCAAAAACTTTTTATGGTTTTCTTGCCACAGCGCACGCGCGGCATCTTTCTCACCCAACTGCCAATGCGTTTTAATCAAGTGAATCAAGACTTCATCATCCATTTGAATCGCGAGTGCTTTCTGTAAATATGTTTTTGCTAAACCATACTGCCCTTTTTGAAAATATAACCAACCTATGCTGTCTAAAATATAATAGCTCTCTGGATCCAGTTGATAAGCGCGTGTTAACAAGGCTTCTGCTTCAACCAAGTTTTCACCACGATCGGCATAAAAATACCCCAGTGCATTTAAGGCATCCGCTTCATCGGGGTTAATTTGAATCACTCGCTTTAAATTTTTTACATACGCATCAAACTGCTGTAAATCATAAAACAACATCGCTTGACTCATTAGGGCATTTACATTATTTCCATCCAATAACAAGACACTATTGTAAGCCTCAATTGCCTGCTTAGGTCGATTAGAAGCACCGTAAAAAATCGCCTTGGCTCGATTTAGCTTCAACAACTCTTTTGGTAATTTAGTTTGGGTAGCATTCAAAATCTCAAACGTACGTGCATTATTTTTAAGCGAAAAATAAATTTCAGCACGATGTAATTGTGCGTCCACATAATAATGACCTTGTTTTACTTTTGCAAAATAATGCAACGCCTTGTCAGAATCCTCTAACTCTTGATTGATTAAACCCAGATAATAATTCACGACATCGGAATAGCCCTTTTGAGCCACCAGTTCCAATAAGTTTTTTTCGGCCTCCTTAAATGACTTTTGTTCAATTTGAATCAGCGCCAAAGAGAGCCGTGATGTATAGGCCTTAGGCTCTGCTTGCAAAATCATTTTATAACGCATTATCGCATCACGGTATAGACTCGCCTGCACCTCCAAACGCGCCATACGCTCTTGAACCAACCAGTCAGTGGGGTATTTTTTTAAATACGGTTCAAGGGCAATAATGCCTCTTTCTGGCGGAGGGTTTTGTAAATAAAGTTTGGCTAAAAATTGGGCTGTTTTCGCTTCAGAATCCTCACTCTGATACACCTTTGCTTTTTCTAACGCTGACAAAGCCACGTCAAATCGATTGGCTCCATCCGCCACCAATCCCAAGGCAAAATACGCCGCCCAGTTCGTAGGATAACGCTCCGTTAGCTTCTGTAAAAACAGCATTCCCGATTCAGGAGGGGATGATGCCGAAACCTTTTGAGCCACAATCAACAAATCCCGCTCTAATGTCTCTTTAGACAAACTACGGTACTGCTCCCAATCAAGTAATGCTTGATCTACATTATTTTGGCGCAAGGCAAGTAAAAAAGAGGCACGCCACGGTGTACTGGCGCTGGAATCGATCTCTCGCCACAACATCGTCGCATTGGTGATTTTTTTGGCATCATAGGTTTTCATGGACAACTGAAATGCCCGTTCAGCCAAATCCGCACTGCGTAGTTTATAAGCCAGTTTAAAGACAATATCAAACGCCTGCGCTTCAAACCCTTTGAGCGCCATCATTTCCGCGACCATAATTTGATACATATCGCCCGCTTTAAGCGGAATGGTATTTACCGATATAGGCTCAGCAACACTCTCACCGTCTCTACTCGGCTTTTTGTCCACTTTAGGGGAGGGTTGCTCAACTGAAACATGGGGACTGGCATCGGTATGAATCAATTCACCTTGCTGAAAACACCCCGACAGCAAAAAAACACTGCCTAGCCCCAGTGCCAACCACGAGGCTTTTCGAGCGATATACGGCGTATACTTATCTTTATATCTATCTAACACAAAAACTTCCTAGCAATAAAAACGATGATTAATTAAACCACCTAACACAAAAAAAGTCCTATTTTTTCTCCTCCCCCTCTCAATTAATGCCGTCTTTACCCGAAAGAACTTGCAATTCCCTTCATAATTTAGCAGAATTACGGCTCTTTAGTGGCGGATGTCCCTCTACTTTATTTGGATTAAATGGTATAGCCTTTTATATATGAACCTTATTACCCTCGGTGTAAATCACGAAACGGCACCTGTCGACATCCGAGAAACGGTTTCCTTTACCTCCGAACGTGCCCAGTTAGCCATCAGTGAACTCAAAACGCACTCCTTAATTACAGAGTGCATTATTCTTTCAACGTGCAACCGTACCGAAATATATTGCACGTTAAAAGAGGATAAAACGCATCAAGACGTTCAGGATTGGTTACATACTTTTTTTGAACTCAAACTCCACACCCTAAGCCCTTATCTTTATGTACACCATGATTTAGACGCCGTTAAACATATTATGCGGGTCTCCAGTGGCTTAAACTCCCTTGTATTGGGAGAGCCTCAAATTTTTGGTCAAATCAAAGACGCTTACAATGCCGCGCGTAAAGCCAACAGCATCAACCGTACCTTAGAAAATCTCTTTCAACATATTTTTAAAACGGTAAAACAAGTTCGAACCGACACCGCCATTGGTTCCAGCCCCGTTTCAGTTGCCTTTTCGGCCGTGGCACTTTCCAAACAATTTTTTGGCGACCTTTCTAAGCAAACAGCCTTATTACTGGGTGCGGGTGAGACCATTGAACTGGTG
>JAKITH010000127.1 GCA_021648185.1 Thiomicrorhabdus sp.
TTTTTAATAAGGGTTTCAAAGGTTTTTTGTTATTATCTTATTGATTTATTAAGTTTTTTTGGGCGGAAAGTAAAAGCGGTCTGTGCTATAGTAAAAACTGGTTTTTGTGTTTTAATCATCAGTATGAGACCTTTGCACGAGAGGGGCGCGAGAGAAAAAAGAGATAAAATTTAGTTGATTGAGGCCGAAAACGCAGGTAATAGCTAGCTATTGACAAGTTTTTGAACAAAAATCAGCTGGATTTTAGCCTTTTTTATCCGTGCATCCTTTCGTGCAAAGGTCTCAGTAAGAGAAAAGAGATTTATTTAGGCGTATTACAAACCATGACTGCTCGCAAAGGAGCGGGGTAGTTTTCGATGGTTTGGTTGGTATCTTCTGGGTTTAAAAAATCGTTAAGAGAGTTCCATTGCATCCAGTCGGTGCTACGTTGCTCTTCGGTGCTGGTTTGGTTTGCATCGACACAGCGAATATTTTCGAATCCACAGCGCTTAAGCCAGTGGGTAAGCTCTTTAATGGAGGGTAAAAACCATACATTACGCATTTGGGCATAACGGTCTTCAGGCACCAGTATTTGACCATGCTCTTCAGGAATAACCAGAGTTTCCAGTACCAACTCTCCGCCGGGTACAAGGTGTTTTTTAAGATCGTAAATATGGTCAATGGGTGAGCGACGGTGATAAAGCACGCCCATAGAAAATACCGTATCAAACCCTCCGCCTTTGGTTGAAATTGGCAGCTGCTCTAACGTTAGGGGTAAAAAATAAGCGGGAACCTGTTCGCCAATAAAGTGTTTTAAGGTTAAAAACTGGTGCATAGACAATAAGTTTGGATCCACACCCACCGCTAACTCCGCGCCTTCGCCCATCATCCGCCACAGGTGATACCCACTGCCACAACCAATATCGAGTACCTTTTTACCCTTTAACGGCGATAGGTGTGGGCAAACACGATCCCACTTCCAATCGGAACGCCATTCGGTGTCGATGTGAATGCCATGAATGTTAAAAGGCCCTTTACGCCAAGGGTGAAATTCCCGCAAGGTGTGTTCTAATGCCGTTTGTTTTTCTGCAGAAAGTGGAGGGTTAGAAGAGACCGTAATGGCCGAGGCATTTAAAGTAAAATCACATGGAGCGGGGTAAGATTGAATCGCCTCCATAACCTTTATCCAACGTGGCAAATTTCCATTGTGTTCTGGGTTAATGGCGTTGTCTAAAAGAGAGGGGAGTTGTGTTATCCACGACTCTAATTTGGTCTCTTTTAAGTGTGCCCAAAACGTATCGTAATGTTGTTTCACGTGAAACGTATCCTAAAAATTAAGCGGTTTTAATGGCTAAAAATGAAGCAAAATTATACGCCTGAAACCAAATTCCAGCCGATTGAAACCCCACTTTTTTAAAACGAGTTAAGTGATCTTGTTCTGTATCGGTAATCAATACATTCTCTAAAGAGCTGCGTTTTTGACTGATTTCCAGTTCAGAATAGCCATTGGCACGTTTAAATTGCCAATGAAGGTGCTCAATGCTTTTTTGAAATTGTGAATCCGTAAAGTGTAGTTTTTCGGATAAAATCAAGATTCCACCGGGTTTAAGGCCATCGTAAATGGTTTGTAACAGCGGTTGGCGCTGTTCAGGATCAATAAATTGCAGGGTAAAGTTAATAATCACCACCGAGGCATTTTCAATGGGGAACTGCGTCATGTCCGCACAGTGCAATTGCACCGGTACTTCGGAGTGATAGGCGTGTAAATATTCTTTAGCGCGTTGAATCATCGCTTTGGAGTTATCAATGGCGATGATTTGACAGTTTTTATGTGCCACATTGCGACGCATGGTTAAGGTGGCAGCCCCTAAAGAGCAGCCTAAATCGTAAAGAGTGCTGTTCTCTTGCGCATGCTGTTTTGTTAATTCACCAATGCCCGTCAAAATAGTTTGATAACCGGGCACGGATCGCTGAATCATGTCGGGAAACACCGCCACGACGGACTCATCAAATTGAAATGCGCCTATCGCCTCGTGTGCTTGGGCGTATAAAGTGTCTTTATGGTGAGGGGTTTTGTTTGAAGTCAGGCTTGTCATGAGGGGTATTTTAGGGGATAACTTGATGAAATGTCGTAGTTTTTTAGACTATTTATGTGATTTGTTTTATAATCGAAGGTAATTTCATTTAAATTAAAAAGGAGCCTGTCATGAATGCGATTAATCCATCTCTATCGGCGGCACTTTCTTTACAGCCGCAAAACAACCAAATGAATGCTCGGCCTGAGTTAAAGATGGATGATAAATCCTCTGCTCAAGCCACCAATGGTGGTAACTCAACGGTAACGCTGTCAGACAGCGCACAAATGTTATCAGGTCGTTCAAATGAGATTGCGGCCTCACAAAGTGTGCGTAACAGTGCAGATGTTGAAAACAACACAATGGATGCGAATGAAACCACCTCGGGTGTTAGCGTGGTAAGCGATCTACAAAGCAAAGCCAATGTATACTCTCAAGTGGCTAACCTAATGTAGTCTATCCATTCATATTGTGATGGTGTTTTACCGTATAGAAGCGCATTAACCTTTTCGGTTTTTGCGCTTTTATTTTTTCTCCCCCCCCCCTTTTTTTATTTTCATACAAAAATCGTAACGACTCAGATGGCTCCTGAAAATGGTCAAATCAAGGCGAAAAATGTGAGTTTACAAGTGTAAATATCCATTTTTTAACACAGAGTTGACCTTTTTCAGGGGCTAGCTGAGTCGTTACCAAAAATATCTAAAAAAGAGGTACTGTCTATGCGTAATGCTGTTTGGTTATTCACAATGCTAATAGGTTTCATTACGTTAACCTCTTGCAGTCAACCCTCCGTTAATAAATTGGAAGAAGGCGCTGTGATTGTCGCGTTTGGTGACAGCTTAACGCAAGGTGTGGGCGTTTCTTCAGATAAAAGCTATCCGGCAGTACTGCAAACCCTAACAGGGTATAAAGTGATTAATGCGGGTGTGTCAGGAGAGACCACCGCTGAAGGAGTGGCTCGGTTTTCTCAAGTTTTAGCAAGAGAGCAACCTCAATTGGTTATTTTGTTTGAAGGTGGAAATGACATTCTCAAAAACACGCCTTTCGAGCAAATCAAAGACAACTTAGCCACCATGATTGCAGAGGCCAAAGCGCATAATGTCTCGGTGTTATTAGTTGGCGTCCCGCAAAAAAGTGTATTTTTCAGCTCTGCCGAGCTGTATGAATCTTTGGCAGATCAGTGGAATATTCCCTTAGAAAACGACATAGTGAGCCACTTAATGAGACGCACCTCAATGAAATCGGATTATATTCACTTTAATGAAAAGGGCTACCAAAAATTGGCCGAAGCGATTTATCTAAAACTTCAGGAGAGTGGGGCAATCTGAGTTATGCCTCCTGTGTCAGGAGGAGAGTTGTCACTCTTTGCTTCTCATTTCAGCCAAGTCCAAAACTCCGTACTTCCAAGTAATTTGGGGGGTTAGGGTTGGTAAGGCGGTTATTCTTAATTTAGTTTCTATTTCGGATTCAAAATTATCGGTTAACAGGGTGGTTTTGATTCCGTAGGAGGGTAAAGTTATCTTGACTCTTTTGGCTGTACTTATTTAACGTGCTGTTTTACTGGATGTTGAGACGGCTTGATTGATTTCAGCCATCTCTTTTGAGGTTAAGTCACGCCACTCATTTGGCTTTAAGCTTCCTAAATTTACATTCATAATACGGTTGCGAATGAGCCGAG
>JAKITH010000128.1 GCA_021648185.1 Thiomicrorhabdus sp.
AAAAGGGCGTTTTGGGAATCGGCCATCCACGCCCATTGGGATTTGACTTTTCGGCCTAAAGGCCAAGCACACCAGAGCGTTTTGGGTTCGGCTAACGCTGCATAAAGAAAGGCATCCACAAAGCCTTCACCGCCATCTGAAAGTGGGCGGGTAATCACCGTGGCATTGGGCTGGCGTTGTAAAATCACCTGCTGGGCGATTTGGCAAAAAGTGATGGCGCTAATGGAGCCTTTAAAGCTGTCGGGTGCAATGAGGTAGGTGGACATGATTAGGACTCATTTTTCCACTTAATCGAACAGCCCATGCTGGGAATTTGCTCTAAAGGCCCTTGCCCTGTTTCGGCGATCTGTTTCATCGCTTCTAATAAATCACGTGGTACATCATCGGGCGCGGTCTCTTTACGGGAGGCGTCTAATCGGCCACGGTATTGCAATTTTAGATCGGCATTGTAGCCAAAAAAATCGGGGGTGCAAACCGCGCCATAGGCTTTGGCAACCGCTTGTGTTTCATCCATTACATAGGGAAAAGGAAAGTTAAATTGTTGGGCTATTTTTTGCATGTTTTCAAATGAGTCTTCTTCGTACTCATTTGGGTCATTGGACATAATGGCAATGCTGTTGATGCCGTAACTGTTTCGTAATACACGAGCGTCATTGACTAAGCGTTGTTGAATGGATTTGACGTAAGGGCAGTGGTTGCAAATGAACATCACCAGTAGGCCATTTTTTCCTTTGGCTTTATCGAGCGTCCAGTGTTGGCCTTCAACGCCCGGTAAATTAAAGTCAATCGCGGGTTGGTTAAAATCACAAACGGGGGTGGTTAAGCTGACCATATCGTCATTCCTTATGTTTTTTCAGTAAGGGGGGGGGAGAAAATTTATTTTACTGAAAATACCCGAGGTGTTGTGAGTTTAATTCAGTTCTGGGTATAAGCCTGTTTGATTAATGGTTTTACTGGCGTGTTTGATCTCGCCACTGGACGCTAGTTTTTTAATGATACGCTGGATGTTTTTTTGATTTTGAGGGTAAGGCAAGCCAGCTTTTAGACTTTTATCGTACAGAATTTTAAGAAAAAGGTAGTCCAGTCCAGTCAGTAACTCAATTTTGGTGGCATCGTTGGCAATGCTGGGATTCACCCAGTCGGCATCATTAGGAAGGCCAAGTATTTGGGTGGTCTCTTCTACAATGCAGGTTACCAGTAACCCTTTGCTAAAGACGTGGTCTACTGGGATGATTACTTGCGCGTTGGTAATGACATTTTGTCGGTTGCGTTGAAATCCTGCCATGCAGTGACTGCTTCGGGCAAGTCCTTTGACCGCTTGCGGAGAGGTGTCTTGAATGACTTGATCGTATAGTGCATCAGGCGTTAGGTGAATCAGCAAGTTGGCCTGTCCTATGTGATGAGGCTGATGTGGTTGAATCGGGTGGCCAGTAATGGTTTTCAGGTGCTGTAAATGGGTATGAAAGAGCTTCTCAATCAGAGGGTTTTTTTTAAGGTTGTGGTAGACAAATTGATAGCGAATGGGAGAGCGCCATTTTAGAATACGCCCCTCTGTGGCACGGTACTCATTTTTAAGCGCAATTTCATTAAAGGCTTTTTGAATGTACACGGGATCTTGCCAGGGTTGCTCTGCATTTTGAGTACTTGCTAGAGTGGAGGTCGAAAATAAGAGTATTACGCCAAGGCACAGGACTTGATTAAATACGGCTCTAATGCTCATTTATAAGTACTCGTTTTGCTGTGGTTATAAAAAAACCTGTTTATATTGACAGGGGGGTGTCTTTATAAACAGGTTTGTAGGGTTTGGTATATGTAAAGTACGATCCTTAAATATACCGCTTAAAATAGGGGTAAATTAGTCTTCAATCTCTATTTTAGTAATGATGTTGGCGTTGTTATTAGGGAGCTCTACTTTCACTAATATTTGATTTCCAGCGTTAACGCTATCACGTAGCTGCTTTAGATTATTGATACTATTGTTATCACTTTCAAATTCTGGCGGAGCGGTTGTTTCAAAGTTAATACCAATAATGGTTACTGTTGTAAGGGTTACATCCTCAACGATTCCTTGAATTTCAATTTCTTCAGAGTCTGTAATCTCAACGCCTGAGGCAAAAATACTACCATCTGCATTTAGAAAACCTTCGATTTCAACAGAATCACTGACACTTAAGTCCTGCATACGACGGGGGAGATCATATTCATCAAACGTAGTCTCAGTGCCTGTTTGAATGATAAGCGTTTGCCCGTTTGCAGGTTCAACGGTAAAACGATTATTGGCGGTATCTATGGAGATAATGGGCGCGGAGATTTCAACATCACCTCCGCGCATTTTGATCTCTTCGGCAATGAGTATTCCATTAACAAAACGCCCTTCCACTTCAACTTGTAAATCGTTATCTGGTAGTATATTCGATGGCTCAAATTTTGCATTAGTGGCATCTACGGGGATACCACCGACTTTAAAATTGCTACGACTGATAAAGTCCGTGATATAGCCTTCTACTTCATACTCATCGTTGTCAGCGTATTCAAACTCTTCGGACTCGATTTCTGTGGCTGTGATGGTGTTTGCCGCGAGATCATAGGTTCCTTTGACCTCAACTCGATCACCATTTTTGAGGCCATTTAAACTAACGCCCGACGAAATATTAATATTTTGTAGCGTAAAGGTTAACCCTGATAAGTTGGCGATGTTGCCTTTTAGTTCCACCTCTTCTTCTATTCCTGTTTTATTTTCAATACGAGTGGCAATCAAAGTGCCTGTACCATTAAAGAACCCGCTGAGTTCAACCATGTTGCCATTGGCGATACGGGTGATGGAGATACCGCCATTATCAGGGTCAAAATAGGTGGTTTTGCTGTCAATTTCTACGTTTATTCCAAGTACGGTAAAGGTGGCTGTTAAGGCACCAGGAGCAAGGGTAAAGTTAGCAACAGGCCCTTGCAGATCATCATCAAACACAATGCTGTTAGCGGTGCCTGTTATGCCATCTGCGTTCACGGTGCCGTTGACCCGTACCACCATGCCAATGGCTAAGTCATCTTGCGTTCCTGAGGTGCCTTCAATATCAAATGAGGAGCCTGTGGTCTCAAACTTGACCCCATTTACAAATACGCTGCCAAATCCAGTAATGGTGCCTGATGAAATTATGCCTGAACCACCAATACCTGCTGTATCGGTTCCACCACTGCCGCCGCCACAAGCCACTAGGAGCGTAGTAAGTGATATAGCCGCTGCCAGAGTGGTGAGTTTAGTGTTGAATTTCATGAGAACATTCCTCGTTGTTTTTTGACTCGTAATAATAAATGCCTAGGCTAACGTACTGACTCTCTTCCGAAGCACTGGCTTCGTGTTCGAGTAACCATTCGTCTAGTTCTTCTAGCAGGGCTTGTGCGTGCTTGGCTGAAATTTGTTGAAACGCCTCTTTGGCGTCTTTGGCCAATTTAGTGGTGGAAACCTTTCGTTGAAAGCGTTTATGTTTGCTTTCGGACCCCATGTTATGCCCAATGGTCTGAATCAGTTCGTTGGCATCGTTACCCAGAATAAACGCCACTTCGGTGGAATCATTACCGGGTAAATAGGCAGGCTTAATCAGTTGCACGGTATCCTGTTGAACTTGTACACACTCCGCTTCAAGCAAAAGGTCTAACATCGCTTTAGGCGTAATGTCGCCACTGTAGCGTTTAACTAAGGTGGCAAAATCGTTTGTGT
>JAKITH010000129.1 GCA_021648185.1 Thiomicrorhabdus sp.
GGTCAACCCCCCCAGGATTTTTAGGGTGAAACCGCGCAATGCGTTTGATGGCCAGCCAGCTTCCTGTGAGTACGACGTGTACCTTAATTGCCTCAATCGTGTAATGTGAGCAGCTGGGGTAAAATCGACAGCGTGGGCCAATGATGGGGCTAATAAAGAGTTGATAAAATCGTACTATCCCTATCAATAGCCAAAACAGCGGGTTATAGGATCTCATGTGTTGTGTTCTGAGGTTTTATTTTCGAACTCTTTGCTATGATAAAAGTTATCTTTATATTGCGTTAACCATGTCTCAAGTGCTTGAATCGGAAGTGGACGGCTAATATGATAGCCTTGAGCAAAGTCACAGCGGATGGTTCTTAAAAAACAGAGTTGTTCCATCGTTTCAACGCCCTCGGCAACCACTTTCATGTTTAGGTTATGTGACAGGCTTAAAATCGCTTTGGCAATGCTCATATCATCTTCATCATTTGGTACGCCATCAATAAAACTTTTATCAATTTTGATGATGCTAAGGGGGAATTTTTTCAGGTAGCTGAGAGAGGAGTACCCTGTTCCAAAATCATCTACCGACAGATCAAATCCTTGTGCTCGAATCTCATTAAAGCGAATAATGTTCTCTTCGGCATTGGACATGATGGTGCGTTCTGTGAGCTCAATTTCGATCAGCCTTGGGGCGAGATTTTGTTGCTTCATCATTTGAGTGAGGGATTGTAAAAACTGTGGATGCTGTAACTGTTGGCTACTGACATTGATGGCAATGTGTAAGTCTTGGTGTTGGTTGTCTTGCCACAGAAGAAGTTGTTGAATACAGGTTTTTGCGACCCAATCACCAATTTCAATAATAAGAGAGCTCTCTTCGGCAATGGGAATAAACTCATCGGGTGGCACAAAGCCTAAGATGGGGTTATTCCAACGAATTAAGGCTTCTACACCGCCTACTTTTCCGGTAGAAACATCAATTTTAGGTTGGTAAACCAGTGAGAACTCATTCAGTCTAAGAGCGTTTCTAAGGTGTTTTTCCAGTAATAAACGCTTAGAAAGACGTTGTTCCATTACGTCATCGTAGATGGAGTAGGTGTTTTTCCCCGACCCTTTCGATTGATACATTGCGGTATCGGCATGCCTAAGTAGAGTGTCTACATCTCGGCCATGTTGTGGGTAGAGTGCAATCCCAATGCTGCCTGATATTTTAAGTTCATCGTGTTCCAATTTCACCAAACGTTCTATCGTATTAAGAAGGCGTAATGAAACCTGTGCGGCTTGTTTTTCATATAAATTACCCAGCATTAAGACAAATTCATCGCCACCAAATCGACAAATATGGGTGCTTTGTTCCGTATTACGCAGGGCATTGACGATGCGTTTGGAAATGACAATGAGGAGTTCATCTCCGATACTGTGGCCTAATGAGTCATTAACCTGCTTAAAGCCATCTAAGTCTAAGAACAGAATGGCAAAGGTATCGTACTGCTTTTTTTCGATAATCTCTTCAACTTGGTTTTTGAAGAAGGTGCGGTTTTCGAGTTTAGTGAGCGGATCAAAATAGGCAAGTTGTTTAATTTCTGCTTCGGTTTGGCGTTGGTAAGTGATGTCTTTAATAAAAAAACTGATCTCAATGTCTTCTGGGTTTTTGGGGTTGTTGATGACCGAAGTGGAAACCTCCGTAATGACCTTTTTGCCAGAACGAGTGATGAGAGTGAGCTCTTGTTTTAGGTTGATTGCACGATCTTGATGTAAATCAAAGGTGGTTAAAAAGAGCTGTTTTAGTTTTTTGCGCTTGGCTGAGTGCTTTCCTGTTTTTGAATGCTTAAAGATGAGTTGCATTATAGGCTGGTTTAGTGCTTCATGCTCCGTGTAACCAAACAGTTGAATGGCAATGGGGTTCCAAATTTTAATAATCCCCTCTTTATTGGTCACGATCACCGCCTCTTGAGAGGTGTCGATAATGCGAGTGAGCCGTATTTGGGTTTGTTGTAAGTGACGGGTGTGACGATAAACAACGATTGAAAAAAGTACGATAGCCAGAAAGAGGGACAGTGCGATGTACAGCGTGATTAAAACCGGTTCAATGTCTAATTTGGTGAGATACCAATGTTGCTCTAAATCGAGTTGCGTTTTAGGTTGGTCTGAAATGAGTGTAAACGGGCTGTAAAGATGAAATTCCAGCATGTATAAAAGGTCTTGTTCAGAATGAGACTGATACACCATTTGACTGAAAAGTGGACTGTTGTAGATGGGCAGCGGGGTGTTAAAGAAAATCTCGTGACCTGAAAATAGGGTTTTAATTTTTTGAAAAATAATCTCTTCAATGGGCACAATTATAAAAACAACGCCTGTTACGTGTTGTAATCGTTGCTCAGGGGTCATGTTATGAGGGTCTTTTAAGTAAACGGGCTTGAAGCTGAAGGTGTAAAACGTTTTACTACTGCTGGATTGCAACAGTTCGGTATGAGGTTGATTGGTTTGTGTCGCACGTTTAAATTGGCTTGCAATGCCAGGTAAACTGAATAAATCTTCACTTAAATAGAGAATGTGTTCGGCATCGTAGGGGATGATGGTGCTGATTGGCAGTACATGGCCTGAGGTGTTTGTCTCCTCTTCTTCAAAAAGTCCTTTTCCAGTAACTCTAACCGATGTAAGCCCTTTTTGTTGTTGCAGTTGCTCAAATGCTTTGGTTTGTGATTTAGCAAAATAGGGCGCAAAACCAATGGAGTGAATGGTCGCACTTTGTTTGTATAAGCCTTTTGCAAAATGTTCAAATTCATTGTTGCTTTGATTGAGGTTACTGGCATAGTACTGAGATAGAGCATCCAGTAAGATCGAGGTACGTTTTTCAATTTGCTGGAGTTGCAAGTTTAATGTATTGGCATTGCCGGTGAATGTATGTTTTGCCGTTTGATACTGTTGTGATGCTTCAAATACAAACGCCAAAATTAATACTAGGCAACTGGATAGAAATACTGCAACCAGTTGCTTACGTGACAGGTTAAGAGGATCTTTTAGGAGGAAGTATTTCACACCGAGGCTTCATCGTTATGATTTTTTAGACTATTCATATCTGTAATCAGTGGGTTTAAGGACATTAAAAAATATTACAATGTTTCGAGTGAGAATACTAGAAAGTTTCATTTTTTGGGTGATTCTTTTTTTATGGAGTATGAATTAATACGATTATCTCGGGTGAATTAAAGTATCATCGATGTAAGTTTTCAGGCGTTATGGGTTGCCTGAACATAATTTAAATTTTCTCCCCTCCTTCCTTTGTTTTTTGGGTATAAATATTAGGTGTGTGGGAATGTTAGGATGTATAAAATATGTCAGAAGTGTTTATTGGTCGACAGCCCGTTTTAGATGCCTACATGAATGTCTTTGCTTATGATTTACAATTTTATCAAGGCTTAACGCCCACTTGTGATGCCACGTTACACGCGACACACGCATTAATTACCAAAATTCAAGAAGCCATTGGGTTTCAATCCATTGTTGGCAATCATACCGCCATGGTGCACCTGCCCAGTCAAATGATACGTAAAGAATTTTTGCCTCGTTTTGACTCGTTGCACCCCATGATATTGGAAATTTCGAATGGTGTGTTAGGCAGTGCACAAGTGCTTCGGAGTTTAAAAGAGCTGAAGCAATTAGGGTCCAGTATTGTGCTGGGAGAGTTTACTGATGCAAAAACCAGTGCAAAGCTGGCCAGTATT
>JAKITH010000004.1 GCA_021648185.1 Thiomicrorhabdus sp.
TCAAATACAGGCTATCCATTTACAAGGGTCGGTGCATCCCCTGTAATTAATGCAGGATCCTTGCTGTTTGGCTCATATACACGTTGCAAACGTCCCTTATCATCAAAACGTAGCTCAAATAACATGCCTGTATTTCCCAAGTTAGCTTGTCCTGTGGTTGTGTTATCCACACCACTTTGGATATAAGTACCGCTGTCCTTATCAAAATCAGATACCGTGTAGCGAACAAACCAACTGGTGTACTTATCGTTGTTTCCATCACCATCAAAATCGACATTGGAGTTAGGGGTATCCACTACTGCACGCTTAAAAAAGTCAGTCGTAATTCGGTGTTCGCCACCCAATGAATCATGAATGGTTTTATTGGTTGAAAAATCTGGAAACCCTGTATAGGCTGGTGCGGCATTAGTGGGGTCAATAATTTCAGCTAAATGGGCACTCGTACCAACGGAATCTGTCGTCAAATTTCCCGTATTATTAGCAGAATTATAAGCCTCCTGCCCATCTACATTAATGTTAAAAACCATCTCTGTCGTCGCACGCGGAACTTTATTCAACTCATCTAAGTCAATAGAGCCTAAGTTGGTTGAAAACACCACATCTTGTTCCGTCGAAAGCGCATCATTTCGTGCATACCCTTGAACCTGATTGCCTGTTTGATCGGTTAGAAAGCCATCCTTATCCAACTTAAAAGAACCATTACGGGTATAAATCGCTTCATATTTTCCTGACTTATCCGCCATAACAAAAAAACCTTCACCATCCAACGCCATATCCAAATCGCGTCCCGTACCATTAATCGTTCCTTGAGAAAAATCCTGTGTAATAGACTCAACCATAACGCCATTTCCAGGAGAATTCTGAGTCCCAGAAAACATATCCGCAAATTCGGCGCGTGAACTTTTAAACCCAAACGACTGCGAGTTGGCTAAGTTATTTGAAATAACCGCTAAGCCACTCGCAGCGGCATTAATACCACTTACTGCATTTAAATCAAAATTTGCACTCATAATATTTCTCCTTGTACATCACATCTAAAACAACCCAAGGTGATGTTTATTTTTCTAAGAATCGCTCTATTTTCGCTAAAAACGTATTAGCGACTTTCAAGCCAACTCTAAAAAACTAGTGGTATTTACCCACTGATCTCGCGAACACTGTCCATTGATACTTTATCTCCAGTCGCTAAAGTAAGCGTCATCGTGCCATCAGGGCTAATGCCTACCGTATTCACTCGTGAAGGAACGACGGTATCAATAGATTTTAACTCTCCTGCTGCATCCGTACCGTAAGCCGTTATGCTATAAACGCCGTCACTTCGTGCCGCTCCCACATCATCAAACCCATCCCACTCTATCGATTTACTGGCTAAACCATCCCAAGAAGCCTTTTCGTTTTCCGATAAAAAATCGGTATAACTTAGCTCCTTAACCAGGCCTTCGTCATCACTGATCACAATGGTAATATCAATAAAAGGCTCATCAGTTTGTAAACTAAAGTTGGATGGCTTATCTTCTGAATGAGAAAATTTATCCGACTCTATTTGCACATTCTTACCAATCAATGATGCGCCCTGCATAGCCTGTAAACCTTGAAAGCTTTCCGTCATCGCCAAAATAGACTCATTCATATCATTTGTGGCTTCAAGCTGACTCATTTGTGTTAAATCGGTCACAAAGTCTTTTGCGTCAACGGGTTCAGAAGGATCTTGATTTTGCAGTTGCGTGGTCAGTAGCAATAAAAAATCTGCCTGCCCCATATCATCCAATGCTTCTGAATTATCGGCCGTGGTTGTATTCTGCTGTAATGCAGTTAAGTAATTGGAATCACCCAGTGAAATATCAGGTAGTAATTCAGCCATAACGACTCTCCTTTACGGTTATTTACCGAGTTGAATAGTTTTTAATAAAAGTTGTTTTGAGGTGTTCATCACCTCAATATTGGTTTCATATGAGCGAGATGCCGACATCATATTGGCCATCTCTTCCACAATATTCACATTGGGTCTAAAAATATACCCCTCTTCGTTCGACATTGGATGGTTTGGGTTGTATTCCATCTTAAGCGGCTCTTGGCTCTCTACAATCTCTTTAATACGCACCCCCCCTTTTGGCTCATTTTTACTGCCTTCTAAGATGGTTTGAAATACAGGTTGCTGCGAACGATACGTGTCTTCAGCGTTTGAACTAATGCTGTCTACGTTCGCCATATTGGATGCAATGGTATTTAAACGCACGGTTTGGGCATGCATTGCACTGGCTGAAATATCTAAAATATTAAACATGGTCATAATTCCTTACTAAGAATCAGGTTGATCGCTACTCACCTTTCAGTGCGCCACGAATCCCTTTAATTTTGCCATTCAAAAACTCTAATGTAGCCATCTGCTGAATGCCGTTTTCCATAAATTTAGCTTTTTCGATATGGGTTTCAACCGTATTGCCATCTAAGGCTGGCTGCGTTGGCTGACGATATTTTAAAAAGGCTGACGTACTTGAAACAGAGTCGTTGGCAATGTGGTTTTTATTGGTTCGAGCCATTTCAAAACGCTCCGAGGATCCAAAATCGCCATGCGCATCTTTTAATGCCGCTCTAAAATCAATGTCTCTGGCTTTAAAGTTAGGGGTATCTGAATTGGCTAAATTATTGGCCAGCACCTCGGCACGTGCCGAACGCACTCTAAACGCCGTTTCATGAATTCCAAAAATTGATTCCGCCATAATCACTCTCTTTTTCAGTCTTAATATTCTCTAAATTAGGTTAAGCAAATAAAGTGCCACTACATAGACTTTTAGGCTAAAGGTTTGCAAAATAAGCCTGCTCGGCCAAGTAAACAAAAACTTTAATTAAAAAAAAAGCCAGTCGCAAATGCGACTGGCTTTTTTTAAAACTATAAATCTATCCCTACCAAGTCTTAACAATATCTCCCACTTGAACCACTCTTTTTTTAGCGGTTAACTCAGCCACGGCAAACCTAGGTAAGATACGTTTTATTTTTAAAAAGGCACCTGGCACTTGATCTTGGCCTAGCTCAACCCCCCCAAATCGAATCGGCCTTCCTGCTGTGTGATACACCGCTAAATCGTCGCCTACTTTAGCGCCAGACGACTCATGCAAATAAATAATATACTCGCCATTTTGAATATCAATCACCTGACTTTCAAAGGGCTTACAGTGTAAAAAATCCAATACATCTTGAGTTTGTTGATTCAGCAACACATCAAATGCTTTGCCTGTCTCCGTGGCAAAAAAAGCATTGCTGCCAAACGGACGGTCACGCCCAACCAACACATCCCCTTCGAACTCAATATTCCCTCGTGCTTGGTGCCGTGTTGTTTGCTTCATTAAGTCAATGACATACCAATCCACCTCAATATAACGGCGATCTGGATTGACGTTGATGTTATAAAAACGTTTGGCGGTGTTTAACATACCCGTATCAGACTGAGCGGATAATGCGCGAATAACGGTTAATAACAAAAACTGTGCACCCGTTTGATTACGAATATCCGTTAATAACTGTGGATCTAAATTTGGAGTCACGGTTTTATTGGGCTGTAAATCAACAGGATTCAACAACAGAACCAAGTTATGATGAGCTTTATTCTTAACTCTTCTCTCTAGCTCAAGTTGATAGCCTGATAGTAAGTTAATAATGTCTCTAGCATCGCTACCAAAGGGCATCACCACAGGGGCAACCGCCAATCTAGTTTGGTATTGATTTCCTTCCGAACCCGCACAAATCCCTGTCTCTTCGGTTAAGCAGACATTTAAGAATACTTCGTAATTTAACGCCCCCTCTTTGGTCTGACCATACAAGTCTTCTGGGTCTTCAAGCCCTTCTTTGGTAATGGTGTAACTTTTGATTTTACTGCTTGAAGTAAAGCGTGCGCTGTCCAGCGTTAATTGATAGGCTTCAACCGATTGATCTGTTTTGATCTTTAGATTGTTCTTGATACTGGCCATTTTTAAGGCATCCCGAATGGCCATTTTTCGAGCAAAGGCTTGATCTACACCCTCCATACTCGCACTGCCTTTCACATCAACACAGGGCATTTTTGGCACCATTGACGGAAGAACGGTGGATTGGTTCTCTTGAGAGGATGCGGATGATTCTTTTTGCTCTTGGCAATCTGCATCACTTTGTAAACAAAAAAAGTCAAAAAAACTGGCTTGACTAGAACTCGTCCAAAACACCATGATTAACCCGATTAACGGCCAGTATCCCCGCATACAATTCAAATCCTTTATTGTTGGTGCTTCTCTATTTGACTGATAATGGTTTGTGCCAACTCATCCGAATGCCATTTTGAGATAAAGACATTTGCCCCCACCTTCTCCGTTAAGGAGTCATTAAACCCGCCACTTAATGAGGAGTTTAACACCACAAAAATATCTTTTAAACGTTCATCCTTGCGAATACTGGTGGTTAAGGTATAACCATCCATAACGGGCATTTCAATGTCGGAAATGACCATCAATACTCGTTCTGAAATGGACGTACCGCCTTTATCAGCCTCGTCGGCAAGCTTAAGTAAAAAATCCAACGCTTCTTTACCATTATTTAAAATCGTATAGTGCAGTCCTAGCTGTTCAAATACACTCTTTAACTGCGAGCGCGCAACCACGGAATCGTCTGCGGCCACAATAAAATAATTTTGACCCTCGAGGTCAACCTTATGCTGAGAGATAAACTCATCGGAGACTTCGTTGGTGATCCCTGACACTTCCACCAGTACTTTCTCAATATCCACTATTTCAACAATCTGCTTTTTGGCTCGGGTAATCCCTGTCAAATAGTTAACACCCTGCAACGCAGGTGGGGGGGGTAAAATATCTTCCCAGCGCAAATGAATAATTCGATCCACGTCTTCCACCAAAAACCCCTGAATGGAGCTGTTAAACTCCGTCACAATGGTTAAACTTTTTCGGTAGTTTTCTGGGTCAATCGGTTCAAGATCCAATGCCTTCGCCAAATCAATCATGGGCATGGTTTTCCCTCGAATGTCTGCGACCCCCACCACTCTTGAATCGGACTTGGGTACGGGGGAAATAAACGGAGTTCGAATGACCTCGCGTACTTTAAACACATTAATACCAAATAGCTGAGGGCCTTTAATGGTAAAAAGCAACAACTCCATCCGATTCATGCCTGCCAAAGAAGTTCTTTGATCCACACCGGTTATAAAGCTAGACATAACTTAACGCCACCTTATTTATTTATTCAACAAGATTCAAAAGGGTTTGAAACTCATGTTAGTATTTAATACATGAAAAAAACGATGTTACAAATTTTCACGGCATTGACCATATTAACGAATCCACTGTTAAGTTTACAGGCCAATGAAATAAATCTTTCCAACCAGTACCAAGTGCATAATGACATCTACACGCTGGCCGATGAATACCTAAAGCAAAAAACTGACCAAAAAATATTTGATGTCGCGTTTGAGATTAAAAAATTCAACCCATCCATGGCCTTGCCACGCTGTCAAACTCCTCTTGTACTGAAAGATCGTAATCCAAATCGCATATCAGGCCGCATGACGCTCAGCGTCTCCTGCAAACAACCCACTTGGCGTATATTTGTGCCCGTTGTCGTTACAGGAAAGTTGCCAGTAATTTTAAGCGCTAAAGGAATCCCCAAACAAGCCGTTATAAAAGAGGAACATGTTAAAAAAGTATTTTTGCCTTACCAAAAAGTACCAAAAGGACACTTAATTGACATCAATACGGCCATTGGCATGAGGGCGATCAAATCAATACCAGCCAATAAGGTATTAAGAATAAAAGATTTATCCCCCCCCTACTGGGTATTTAAGAACCAACAGGTCAACATTATTACCCGTATTGGTAGCATTGAAGTTAGGGCGTTTGGCATTGCGCTTAAGAATGGTGTTGAGCAAGAACAAGTTCCCATAAAAAACAGCTCTTCCCAAAAAGTCATAAAAGGCATAGTTATTGCTCCGAATACCGTATTAGTTCCGTAATTTTTTTGCAAAAAAGACTAAAGCTTTCTAAAAACTGCCGATATAAACTTTAGAGACAAGTAAAAATACTGTTAAAATGACAGCGACAAACAGGTGTGAGGCCGACCATGGATATTAAAAACGTAAACAATAATTTAACACTCAATCGCTCCAGTGAGTCGATTAAGCCTTCGAACAAAGAAGCAACTGAGACCCGTGCAACGAATACTTTAGCCAATACAGATAAAGTAACCTTAACTCAGGCGATGACTCAAATGAGTAGTTTAGAACAAACAGCACGTAGTGTCAGCACAGACAACAGTGCACGTATTGCAGAGCTAAAGCTGGCGATTCAAGACGGTTCTTACCAAGTGGATGCCGAAAAAGTAGCGAACAAACTGTTACAAACTGAAGCACTCTTTGCCAAAGTCTAGATGGCCTTCCTTATGACTCAAGATCAAGCCAACCGTATTCAAAAAATTGAGCAATTGCCCTCACAAATTGCTCAATTTTTACAACTACTAGAAACCTTTCATGAAACACTCTTATCAGAGTCTCAAGCCTTAAAATCAAATAATACCGATCAGTTGTCAACAACCATTTTGGTTAAAAGTGAATTAACAGAAAAAATATCATTACTGACTCAATCCATTGAGAACCAGCTAAAGACCCAACAATTAAGTCTCTCTGCTCTACTAAGTTCCACCCTTCCTTCAAATTTACCTCAAGCCATGCAACAAAACATTCAACGCCTTATTCTTCTATCCAACCAATGCCATGACTTAAACCAAGCCAACGGCATCTCCATTCAAATTTTAAACAACATCAATCAACAGACAATAAAAATTATTTCTGGACAAGAGCCTCCCAACGTTAAACTCTACGGTGCTACGGGAGAAACCCAAACCTCAGCATCTGCCAAAAACCCTCTCGGTAAAGCTTAAAAGACGCCTTACCTATTTAACTGGCTTAATTCCTGCTTTACTCTTAGTTAAAATCAAAAATATAAAGAAATCATGTCTAAATTTCCGTAAAATGAAACTCAGCCATATTTATACGAGAGAGAGTTAAAAACATGCCTAAAGATCAGCGTTCCTTCTATCGAATTGATGTCATGATGCCATGCAGTTACCGCATTCTATCAAAACTAGAAGCAGAGAATACGCCACTGCCTTTTACACCCGATGCAAAATACATTGAAGAGTACTTTATGCAAAATCTAGCGCAGCTGGATGAGCAAATTAATGAAGTGATCTCTCATATTAATCAAAAAAGCGCTTTATTGGCAACCGCTTTAACCGCAATGAACAGTAAAATAAACTTCATCTTAAGCACCGTTGATAACAAGCAGCTCACCCGCGCTATCCCACAAAGGCTGGTGAATCTTAGTGGCGGCGGCATTGCCATTAATATTGAAGAAAAAGTTGAATTAACCGATAAATTGGATTTACTGATCAAGCCTTTACCAAACGAAGACCCTATTTTAGTCCGTTGTAATATTGTTAAAATCACGCCTCTCAATGAGGAATCTTCCGGAGCGATCGTGGCGCTCTCTTATGAGAATTTAAGTGAAGAAGATCGCCGTAAATTAGTCTACTTTATTCAAGCAAAAGAGATTGAGCTAGCGCAGCAAAGCCGAAAACAGGAACACTAGGTTGGTAAACAAAAAAGCCCGTCTTTTCTTTTTGAAAAGATGGGCTTTTTATTCCTACTAAGACACCGTGTCAAAAATAGCGTAGCAACAAACTAAGGAAAAGCATAGCGTTTATCAGCACGTTCCAGCCGATTCCCCCTTCCTTTTAAAATTTTATCAACCTTTTTTTCTAACGCATTCACTTTAGCCAAAGCCTGCTCTCCTTTAGTATCCCGTGCACTTAAGGATTTTAAAGAATTTTTAATCACTCGTTCTTGCTTTGCTACCTTGCCCTCTAACACTCTAACGCGCGTACTGATGCTTGCGGCATCTGCAATACCTTGCCAAACGAACAAGCCTAACACCAGTGGAATCATTATTTTATAGTTTGCCATGATTAAACTCCAATAATAAACTCAGTGAGCTTTAATACGAGCTTACTCGATAAACCGATTCAGGACTGACGACTTTGGATTGACTTGCCGTATACACAAATGTCTGCTCAAAGAAACGTTTGTCTACATATACTTCTAACACGGTTTCATAGTTACGGTCTGCCATCGGTGTCACACTGACCATTCGTGCACCACGCACCACCGCATTAACACGCGCTCTAAAACTATCGCTTTTGGCGGTTAGCGTTGAAATAGAGGTGTTACTGTCGATTTTAATACCATACAGTTGTTCTGCTAAAGCACGATAAGCATCAAGCTTTGAGGCTCTAATGGCCATTAACCGACGCTGCCCAGGAGTATAAGCCCCAAAGGTGCTTTCTGCCCCATAGCCAATACCCGATATTTTCATTAACTCAGGTTTGCTCTCTGCAACAGGCGCTTGAGAAACAATAGGCTGTGCCACGCTGGTGGCTTGATTATTCGAAGTCTTAACAACCTCATAATCCGCACAACAAGGCTTACTTTGAACACATCCACTTAAGACAAAAACACTTGCCAATCCCACTAAACTTGCTTTTAGAACAGTTTGCTTTTTCATTGTCCTACTCTCCATTTTTATTTTTTATGTTCGACTGCCGCTCATGCCCCTAATCCAAAACCTTATGGATAACTGTCTCCAACAGACTGGTCATAATAGGTTGCATCGGGTGCACTGTATTGATATGGGTTATATGGCTGTTTTTTTACTTTCGCTTCTTGCTCTTTTGCGGCCACTTTTTTCTGCTGTAAAACTAATTGCTTTTCAAGATTTTTAATACTCAATAACAAGGCTTTATGTTTTGACTGAATGTCCTTTACTCTACGATTTACTTCATCAATTCGTCGCTGGGCTGAAATCATTTTTTTATTCACCAAACTGGCTAATTTAGCCGTTTCAATATCGGGCTGCCTGGCATGTTCAACAGGAGTCGTTACAGAAGATTGAGTTGTCTTTGATACTGTTGAACTATGCGTGTTCAGCCCCAATGGATCAATCACCTCTGTCTTTTTGACTAAAGAGCCAGGTGCAGTTGTTTGTAGCGCCAACAAATCAGTCGACAACTCTTCTAACTGGAAATTAAGCGCATCAATTTTCTTTTCAAGGGTTTGAATCGACTCACTAGTATCCATAGAATTAGCGGCCATACGCTCCGCATTCACTTGTGTTGACTCAATTAAAGTCTTGGTCTCATCATCCAATGCGGCGCCTTTTGCAGCCAATACGCTCCAGACCCCAATTCCAATACCCACTAAAGCCAATACCACTAAAGCAGATCCAAAAATAATGATTAATTTTTTAATAGAGTCCATATCTTCCGCCGTCATCTCTTGAGTTGGGTTTGGCTGTGTTACTGAAGGCTTTACAGGAGAAATTTTTTCCTCTGAAACCGCTTTTTTTATGGCTGGCTCTGATTTCTTATCAACCTCTACGGGAGCGCCTTGAGCCAAGCCATTGGTATTGCCCTCCTCTGGTTCAGGTTCAGGCAATAAATCTTCTTCTGACTCTTTTGGTTCTGCGCCCTCAACGGGTTCAGGTAGAGTAATGTCATCCAATAAAGAGTCAATCGCATCTTGATCTTCACTTTCAGTGGTTTCCTTTTTTTCAGCCACCTCAAGCTCTGCCTCATCAAGCAACGCATCAATACTGTCTAAGTCATTTGGATCAATGGTTTCGTCTGAAGCTGCCACGCTCTACATCCTTAATGAGTAAGTAATAGGCCCTCACTTAAGCCACTAAAATAGTTTATTTAGTGGTGAGGGGATCCAGTGAATAAATCATCGGCAATAAATAAAATTGTCCTGCTGAGTTTGAAGTAATGGCTCCAAATTCAGTTTCTACATACAACTCCAAACCATCTGAAAGGGTAGAGTCATGAACAATTTCAACGGCCACCTGACCTAAAGCATGAAACAGGCCACTTTTTTCTGACGATTCCGTTTTTGCTATTTTTGGTTGCGCGGCAAGGTAAAGATAAGGTGGGAGAGCCGCATATGTGTTATGCCATGAGGCATGGTTCTCGGTTAAAAACCGAGGCGATGATGTTTGGATAGGAAACCAAACATGCGAAACATCTGTTAGCTGATAAAAATCTAAAATAGGAGACACCTGTATCGCTCGGTTCTCTGACACAAAAGAGATCACTACTTCAATGTCCTCTCTTGCCCTAGGGTTAAACACTAAATACGGGTCTATTTTATGTTGCAACCAACGTTTTCTTGCCTTTGAACGCTTAATATTGGTCGCCACTTCAATCGCCTCACCAACGGTTTTCTCAATCACTTTCGGTTGATAAAACCCCGCTTGAGGAAGCGAGTGCCATCGTGCATAAAAAGCCGCTTCCAATTTTTGTGAAGCTGGAGTGTCTTCCGTTAAAACTAAAACATTCTGGTGATCTTGTTCCTCTAAAAAACGGATTAACTGTGCAACCCCTTGCGCTCTACTGGGAGAGATGGCTCTTTCATTGCCGTTTAAAAATGGCATCTCATTAAAATACAAGATCGGAATACGCGTATTCAACGCTTGCCATTCCGTTGCAATGGACTTACGAAGTGGGCCAAAAATAAAACTGGGCTCATAATCCTTAACTTGCTGCCATACATCAAATGCACTGTTATACAAGGCGGTATCTAAAACAACCAAAGAGCCTAAAAAGTTAATTTTTTCCAGGCCTGAGAGTAAGCTCTCTAATAATTGATTTCCTACACGCTCATAATCCCCCGTTAAAGGCAGCAAAATGGCCACAACGGCTTCTTTATCACCAGAAAACCCTAATGGTTGAATGCCTGAGACAACCAGATGTGATGCTGGGTTTGAAGGTAATGTATTTTGAACGGTTAGAGGCAGTTGTTTTAAGCGTGTCACACGCGCTTTAAACCGAGGCAAAACACCAAGTGAATCTAGCTTCTGGAGGTAGTTTTTTAATGTATTGTATTCTCCATTTTGATAGGCGACTTCTGCTTTTAAAATCAAAATTTCTTGATCCACTCTCAAAATCTGATTTTCAATACTTTGCTCAGGTTGCTGGTTCGGTAACACAGTCGGGCGTTCACGCTGATTTATAAGAGAGGACGGCATACCCTCTGGCACTAGCAACTCTTCCCACTCATTACGTTCGTTGGCAAAAATTGCCGTGGGCAACGTCAACACACCGGTTAACAAGCAAATAGCAAGCACCCCTCTCTTCAAAATATTCCCCCCCCTTTAACCAAGAAGCTTAACGAAGCGATTTAGACACAATTTCATACACATCTTTTGAAAGCTCTGAAAAATTCAAAATAGTATTGAGCGCACCTTTCATTTTAGCGCTACGTGCTTCATCATAGCGTTGCCAATGGGTAAAGGGAGCGACAATTCTTGCCGCTACTTGAGGGTTAATGGCGTCTATTTTAATCACTTGTTCCGCTAAAAACTCATAGCCCTTACCATCGGCACGATGAAATCCTAATAAATTTAATCGGCCAAACACGCCTAAAACACTTCTAACACGATTAGGATTGGTGTAAATAAAGTCTTTGTGCTTAACCAACGCTTTCACATGCTCCAGTGCATGGCGGTGATGCGAAGCCGCTTGCAAGGAGAACCATTTATCCAATACTAGAGTATCCTCTTGCCATTTTTCATAAAAATCGTGTAAACAAGCCGTGCGTTCAAGATGGTCTGTATGCGAAATGGTTTCTAAAGCAGCCAATACATCGGTCATATTATGTTGACGATCATACTGTGATTTTGCTAGCTCAAACCCACTTGGCAATAAAATTAAATAATCTAAACAGGCATTTTTTAATTTACGGCGACCAATATCCTCTTTATGGTATCGATACGCTTTACCTTCTGCCCTGCTCAATCGTTGATAAATTAATGCAAGTTCAGCGCCATAGCATTGAGCCAACGCCTCTTTTAACCACTGATGCACATGATAAACCGCATCCACATTCACCACCGAAAACTGTTCACCAATATACGTTAAGTCCGGCAATGTAATGGTTAATGCAATTAAAGACGAATCTTCATCTGTATTTTGTAACACCCCTAAAAAGGCACTCTTCAATGCCTCTGATAACTCTAAAGGTTGTTTTAATTCATAACGTTGAATATTGGCTTTAATCTCATTCAATACCAGCGTTTGAAAAGACTCCCAACGCACAAAACTATCCGTATCGGAACATGCCAATAAGCTAAGCTCGGTATCTGAATAATCATATTCCAAATGAATAGGTGCTGAAAACCCTCTCAAAAAAGAAGGCGTTGGTTGTGTCGCTACGTTGGTAAAGGTAAAGGTTTCAGATTGTGTTGTGCACAACAATAAAAGCTCTGTTTTTTCGCCCTTAACTTTATCTTGAGTTGGCTCATCAGGGTTTAATACCATCGGCCTTCCTGTTGCAGATAATAAACCAAAACGAATTGGAATCAACAATGGCTGGGCATTAAGACATGCGTTAATTTTTTGAGCGCATGTAATTTGATAGGTTTGTAAATCGGCATCATACTTCGTCGTGATTTCAACCACGGGAGTGCCTGCTTGAATATACCACTGATGCATTAAATCAAGATCAACTTGGTTCGCATCTGCCATCGATTGTCTAAAATCGACCACCGTAACCGCTTGCCCATCATGACGCTTAAAATAAAGATCCATCCCTTTTCGAAAGCCCTCTTTACCTAACAATGTATGGTAAAGGCGCACCACTTCCGCCCCTTTTTCATAAACCGTCATGGTATAAAAATTATTCATTTCGATATAAGACTGCGGCTGAATAGGGTGCGACATTGGGCCCGCATCTTCTGGAAACTGATTACTGCGTAACCGCTTAACATCTTCAATTCGTTTTACCGAAGGAGAGAGCATGTCCGAAGTAAATTCTTGGTCCCTAAAAACCGTTAACCCTTCTTTTAACGTTAATTGAAACCAGTCTCGACAGGTGACTCTATTTCCCGTCCAATTATGGAAATATTCATGCGCAATAACGGCTTCAATCCCTTCATAATCAACATCCGTTGCCGTGTCTGGCTTTGCCAAAACAAATTTGGAGTTAAAGACATTTAATCCCTTATTTTCCATCGCGCCCATATTAAAATCGTCTACGGCAACAATCATATAGATGTCTAAATCGTAAATAAGACCAAAATTCTGTTCATCCCACGCCATCGACTTTTTTAAAGAGGTCATTGCATGGGTACACTTATCTAGATTACGTTGTTCAACATAAATTTTTAGCGTTATTGTTCGTTGATCAGCCGTCAAAAAGGTATCTTCAATACAGGATAAATTTCCAGCAACTAATGCAAATAAATAACTCGGTTTTTTAAACGGATCCTCCCAAATAGCATAATGGCGACCGCCATCTAAATCTCCCGCTTCGATTAAGTTGCCATTCGATAGCAACACTGCGTTATGCGCTTTATCAGCCGTGATTTTGGTTGTAAAACGCGTCAATACATCGGGACGATCCAAAAAATAGGTTATTTTTCGAAAGCCTTCCGCTTCACATTGAGTACAGTAGTTACCGCTGGTTCGATACAGGCCCTCTAAAGCGGTATTGCTCTCAGGAGAGAGTTTGGTCACCACTACCAATTCAAAATCAATTGCTTCAATCACTAACGACAAAGACTGATCATCAACACAACACCGCTCAAGAACCTCTTCACCGTTTAACACAACAGAGAGTAATTCGATGCTCTCACCCAATAACGTTAACTTTCCCCCCCCTGAAATCCGATGAAACTGCATCACATTTTTTACAATCGTTCCTGTAGGGTGCAAATCAAACTCTAAAAAAACGGCATTGATTGCAAACTCAGGCGCTTGATAATCTTTTAAATAATGAATTTCTGGTGTGTTTTGGGTCATATAAACATCTCAATAAACAAAAAAAGCCTTCCTACCCTGAAGAGGTAGAAAGGCTTAAAAAAAAATAAATTCTAAATAAAGAGTTAAAAATTAATATGAAAACTCTGCACGACGGTTCTTAGCCCATGCCGCTTCATTATGACCTTCAACAGCAGGCTGTTCTTCGCCATAACTAATCACGGTAATGCGACTTGGACTCACACCCTCTGCAATCAAAGCACGCTTAACCGCATTGGCACGACGCTCACCTAAAGCAACGTTATATTCACGTGTTCCACGCTCATCACAATGCCCTTTTAGGGTTACTTTTGCCGAAGGCTCTAACGCCATGTAATCGGCGTTTGCCTTAATGGTGCTATAAAACTGAGACTTAACATCCGATTGATCAAAGTCAAAATAAACGACTTCACTCTGAATGATTGCAAGCAGCTCGGCTTTTTGTGCAGCAAGTGCTCTTGCTTTGGCCTGCTTAGCCGCATCAATATCCTCCTCCACTTGAATAATAACCACCTCTTCTACTGGCGTAATTTTGGGTGCATCTTCTGTGGGCTTAGGCGTAGAGCTACAACCGATTAACGTCAGTCCAACAAAACCAACCACAAATAACTGCTTAATATTTCTCACTAACATACTTCTACTTCCTAAGTTCTTAAAATTGTAACGATAATATACCGTAAAACAATCAAGTTGACTATCTCCAAACTCATAAAAAGAGAATTACTTATCTGATTTTCCTCCTGCCGCTATTTTTAAAGCATCTTCATTATGCACTTTCACCTCTTTCTTTTTCCACGTAACAATACCTTCAGCATGAAGTTTTGCTAAAATACGTGACACCGTTTCAGGTGTTAATCCCAGGTGCACCGCAACGTCTCGATGCAAAATACTTAAACGAAACTCATCATACACATAGCCCCGGGTACGGTAACGTTCAACCATGCTCCAAATAAACTGTGCAACCCGTTGATCGGCATTTCGCTTAATTAACATACCCGAATGAGAGCGGCCTTCATTCACCTCTTTACTCATAACCATCATAATTTGTTGATTTAAACTGGGGATTTGTAATGACAAACTGGTTAACTGATCAAAAGGCAACGCACACACATTGACCGAATCAATGGCAATGGCGCTCATGTTATGTTGTTTAGTCGCTAACGCATCGACCCCTAATACATCACCGGGTAAATAAAAGCCATGTATAATTTCATCTCCAGCATCCGAAAAAGAGTACAACTTAATCACGCCTGCTCGAATCGCAAATAAAGAGGTAAAAGAGTCCCCTGCCTGAAACAAATACTGGCCTTTCTTAAGCGGTGCTTTTCGCTCAACAATCTGATCCAAACGATCAATCTCTGATTTAACCAATCCCGTCGGAAAACAGACTTTTTGTAAGCCACAATTTCGACAACTTGCGTTAAACGCAGACTTAATTTCAGTCATATTAAATCCAATTTATATTCTTTAAACCATCTGCAAGGATTGTAATCATTTTATACGCTTTGTCACGCCTAATCATCACAATTAGTACAGACAGCGCAAAACTACTCAAAGCATCTTAATCAAACAACGTAAGCAACTGGCATTAATACCTAAAATCAAGACTAAAATGTAACTGTATAATTTTTAATCAACTTATTAAACAGCCTCTAAAACAAAGGACTTAAACGCCTTTTCATTGAATTACTCACAAAGTTATCCACAGATTTTGTGTACAAAAAAACATCCCTACACACTCTTCAAGAAAAAACAAAAAACACCTTTATATTCATACAGATACAGAGAACATATAAAATAAACTTAAACTATATTAAGTTAATAACAACCCAAAGACTGTCAAGTTTTTTTTATCTTATTCACTTAATTATTAAAAAATAAAAAACTTGACTTTTAACCAAGCCACACAGAAATCTCAAAAAAATAAAATGATTCTTTTTTTATTGCCAACATCAAACAGAACAAACGCTAAAATAGAGACAAATACCAAAATCATTGTAAAAAAAACTCCTCAATAAGGTTGGATAAATGGCAAAAATACTCGGCATTGGTAATGCAGTACTGGATACAATACTCACCGTTCCACGTCACCCTAAAGAAAATCAAGAGATGCGAGCTTTAGAAAAAAAAGTCTCTAGCGGTGGCAATGTCAACAATACACTGTACGTATTAAACCAACTTGGGCATCAATCCCATCTCTGTGCTACCTTAGCAACAGACAGCGAGGCGAAGCAACTGCTTACCGGACTCAAAAAACGGCAGATATCGACCAAACACATTCAAACCTTTATTCAAGGTCAAACACCCCACTCCTTTATTACGATCAATAAAGAAAATGGCCATCGAACCATTGTCCATTACCGAGAGCTACCTGAAGTTACCTTTGAACATTTTGCAAAAATAACGGTTGAAGAGTTTGATTGGCTGCACTTTGAAGGAAGAAATATTGAAAACCTTTCAGGGATGTTAAACATTGCCAAAACCTTTCTGACCACCCAGCCTATTTCACTGGAGGTCGAAAAGCCCAGAAAAGGGATCGAACGACTGTTTGGTCAAGCCAATTTAATTATTTTTTCGCACCACTATGCTCATGAAAAAGGGTTTTCAAATGGGCTTGAGTTGCTTCAACAGATTCAACAAAGCACGCCAAACAGCAAACTGGTTTGCACTTGGGGAGAAAGAGGCGTGTGGTTTGCGGATATCAATCAACCAATTCAACACCTTAAAGCAGAAAACATTGATCCCGTTGTGGACACGCTTGGCGCTGGCGATACCTTTAATGCTGCTTTAATACATCACTTAATTCAAGGAGTGTCTTTTAACGAGTCCGTCAAACAAGCCAACGCGTTTGCAGCACGAAAATGCGCCCAATCAGGTCTGGACAATCTATTACAAACCCCAACCTTACAGCAACCCATTGCCAACATAAAACAACTCAGTAGCACTAAATCCTTAATAGCACACTGTAAAACCCGCAATCAATCCATCATACTCATCAAACATATAGACACGGTTAAAGCGTATGAAAATAACTGTCCGCATCAAAACATTCCTTTAGATGAAGCGTACAAAATTGACATTAACCCCTTTCAAAAAACCATGAAGTGCTCTGTACACGATGCTTTTTTTAAGATTGAAAATGGTGAGTGTATTGAAGGGCCTTGCAGAAATGAATCACTTACTACGGTAGAGATTACCATTGATAAGCAAGGAGATATTTACTTAGCTTAATATCTGTTTTTAGGAAAAAGTGGGGGGGGGATAAAAAATAAAGCGTTACCAACATAGTTTGTAACGCTTGAACGTAATCACTTATTTTTGGCTAATTGGCGCTGACGATACACCTCATAAACGGTAATACCCGTTGCAACAGAGACATTTAAGCTCTCAACCACCCCCGCCATTGGAATGGCGGCTAGATAATCACAGGACTCTTTGGTTAATCGTCTCAAGCCCGTCCCTTCGGTGCCCATTACAATCCCCGTTGATCCCGTAAAGTCTTGATCGTATATGGTTTGCTCGGTGTCTCCATCCAGTCCGACCATCCACATGCCCGCTTGCTGCATCTCTTTAAGAGTTCGCGTTAAGTTAGAGACCACAATGAGTTTCACATTATCCGCCGCACCTGAAGCTACCTTTCGTACCGTTGCATTCATGCCTACCGAATTATGTTTGGGAATAATCACCGCGTCCGCACCCACGGCATCGGCCGTGCGCAGTACCGCGCCTAGATTATGGGGGTCTTGCACTTCATCCAAAAAGATAAACAGTGGATTCGTTGCTTTCTCCATAATATTCAACAGATCGGATTCGTTTAAGTCTGGCTGCTTAGCCACCAACGCCATTACGCCTTGGTGGTTAGCATCAATCTTATTAAAGGCCGATTTAGCCACATATTCAGGAGAGAGTCCTAGACCCTTTGCATAGTCATACAGTGATTGTTGACGATTATTTAAGCGCCCTTTAACAAAGGAGAGCTGATAAACCAGTTGAGGCGCTTGTTTAACAAACTTCTCAACCGCATGCAGTCCATAAATAACTTCTTGCTTCACGATGATTCCTGGTTTTTAGCAGGCGATTTTTTACCTTTACGATAATAACGCTTTCTGCGCGGTCTTTTTTGCTCAGTTGTTTCACCCTCTTGAGATTCCGTCGCCTCTTCAGCACTCGCTTCGGCTCCCTCTTCAGAAGCCACTTCATCAGTAGAACCTCCAGAAATAAAGCGTAGATCCACTTTACGATCATCCAGTTTTACCTGAGCCACTTGCACTCGAATACGATCGCCTAAACGATAAACTTTACCAGTACGTTCACCTTTTAAACAATGGCGTGCATTATCGTAGTGGAAATAGTCTTCGCCGAGTTCAGTAATATGCACTAAGCCTTCAACGTACAGTGGGTCGATTTCAACAAACAAACCAAAGTTAGTGGCAGCGGTGACCACTGCATCATACTCTTCGCCCAGTCGATGAGATAAGAACTCGCACTTTAAGAAGGTAACCGCATCACGGGTGGCTTCATCGGCACGTCTTTCGGTGTCTGAACAGTGCTGACCCAACTCTTGCATTTTAGCTTCGTCATACGCAAATCCTTCTGCACCAACTTTCAACCATGCATGTTGAATGGCGCGGTGTACCAGTAGATCTGGGTAGCGTCGAATAGGCGATGTAAAGTGCGTGTAGTGCTCATAATTCAGTCCAAAGTGCCCTTTATTATCAGGCTGATAAACCGCTTGATTCATACTGCGTAACAGTACAGTTTGAACTAAATGCTCATAAGGTTGGCCTTTGATTTTTTCCATTACCGTTGCATAATCATGCGCGGTTGGCTCATCGCCCCCTTCCAGTGTCAGACCAAAATCTTTTAAGAAGGTTCGAACATTTTTTAATCGCTCTTCCGTTGGCTTCTCATGCACACGGTATACAATCGGAATTTTATGCCATTTTAAGTAGCGTGCGGTGGCCACATTGGCCATCAACATGCACTCTTCAATCAGCTTGTGTGCATCGTTACGGAATACCGGAACAATCTCTTTAATTTTACGATCATCATCAAAGACAATACGTGTTTCAGTGGTATTAAACTCCAATGCGCCGCGCTCTTCACGTGCTTTTTGCAACACTTTATACAGTTCATGAAGATCTTCTAAATGTGGAACCTGCTCAGCAAACTCGGTTCTAAACTCGCTGTCCGAATCGGTTAAAATATCGTTTACTTGATCGTACGTTAACCGCGCCTTAGAGTTCATCACCGCTTGATAGTACTGGCTACGCTCTAAACGACCGTGCTCATCAATGGCTAAATCGGCCACCATGCACAAACGATCTACGTGAGGGTTAAGAGAACACAACCCATCAGATAACTTAGAAGGCAACATCGGCACCACTCGCTGCGGGAAATAGACTGAATTTCCGCGCTTAAACGCCTCTTTATCCAACTCAGAGCCTATTTTCACATAGTGAGATACGTCGGCAATGGCCACCACTAAACGCCAACCATTTTTACGACGCTTTGCAAACACCGCATCATCAAAATCTTTGGTATCGGAACCATCAATGGTCACCAACTGCATGCTACGAAGGTCTTTACGCCCCTCTAAATCGGATTCAACAACTTCATCTGGAATCGCGTCCAACTCTTTTACTAACGCTTCTGGCCACTCATTCGGAATGCCATACGCATGAATGGCGGCATCAATCTCCATTCCCGGTGCCATATAGTCACCAACCACTTCAATAATTTTGCCAATAGGGCCGGATCGTAACGAAGGTTGGCTCAAAATATCAACCAACACAACTTGTTCATCCTTCGCATCCAACAAACCATCTTTAGGGATGAAAATATCCTGCGTTAAACGATTATTATTAGGACGAACCCAAGATAAGCCGTTTTCCGTTGCCAAGCGCCCTAGCGCCTGTTTAGTATTGTGTTCAATGACTTCAACAATCGCCCCTTCTTGGCGACCTCGTCGGTCTTCGCCAACCACCGAAGCGATAACAATGTCACCATGAAGCGCTTTATGCATCTCTTTTTCAGACAAGAAAAGGTCTTTACCGCCCTCTTCTGGCACTAAAAAGCCATAGCCATCAGGATGGCCTAGCACGCGCCCTTTAATTAAATCCATCTTTTTAAGTAAGCCAAATGCGCCACGACGATTACGAATCAACTGTCCATCACGTACCATCGCCTTTAAACGACGTGATAACGCTTCGTAGCGTTCTTCATCGTCCTCAGACACTTCAAGAATTTTAGCGACTTGATACAACCTTAACGGCTTCTGTGCCTCTTCTAAAGCATTTAGAATAAACTCTCTGCTTGGGATAGGATTGTCATATTTTTCAGCTTCACGCTGTGCATGTGGGTCTTGCTGACCCTTTGTATTTTCTGTAGTCACTCGATACCATCTAAGATTAAAAGCTCCTATTGTCCTTATCAAACATTCCTATGACAAGGCTTACAAAGAGCTGTATTTATAAAAATTGCGCGTATTATAACAAATAGTAAGCAAACTTATGGGATTACGAAGAATCAAACATCCTATCCGCCAAACTCAAACATTTTCCTTAAAAAAAATACTTTCCCTCCCCCCTATCTACTCTAAAATAAAACCTCTCAAATAGATTTATTGGAAAATGACTTGTTGCCCCTAACCCTCTCTTTCAAAACAACTAGCATATCCACCATGCTTGCACTGGGAATTTTCCTAAGCAATCCGCTGGCGGATGCCAATCTATCTAAACAAACCAATGACGTCAAAAACTCACTCGCTGAACGGATCAATCAGCCCTTTATTGGCGATCTAGAGCAAATACGCAAGCGCAGAGTTCTAAGAGTACTCGTGAGCTACAACGGCACCAATTTTTTTCACACCATCAAGGGACAGCGAGGATTAGAACACGACCTCATTAAAGCCTATGAAAAATATTTAAATCGTGGCCCAAGAAAAGAGCGTTATCAGACACACGTGGTCTTTTTAACCCGCCCTTTCAATCAACTATTCGATGAGCTATTGGCGGGTCATGGCGACCTCATTGCGGCAGGACTGACTGTCACAACCGAACGAAAATACATGGTTGACTTTACCGATCCTTATATTAAAAATGTACAAGAGATACTGGTTTCTAATCAAAACAGCCCCGTCATTACCAAACTTGAAGACCTATCCAATAAGCAGATCATCGTTGTCTCTAACAGCAGTTACATTATACATATTGAGCAGATGAATCAAGCACTCGGACGACTTGGATTACCAGGAATTGAAATCATTCAAGCGGATCCTATTTTAGAAGCAGAAGACCTGTTAGAAATGGTGAATGCAGGCCTATTTGAGTACACCGTAGTGGACGATCATATCGCCAAGATATACCAACACACTTACGCCAATCTTACATTACAACAAGATATTATCTTCCATCATGGTGGCGAGATTGCGTGGGCACTCAATAAAAACCTACCCAACTTAAAGCGCTCTCTCAATCGATTTATCAATACCTATGCAAAACCAGGAAAATTTCTAGGCAACAGCATCTACCAAAAATACTATAAAAACCCCTTTTGGGTAAAGACCCCCCTCTCCCTCACCGCGCTCGATGAAACCCCTTGCCTACAATACTACTTTGAAAAATACGCTGAATTTTATGAGTTTGACTGGTTTTTAATTGCCTCATTGGCGTATCAAGAATCTCGATTCCAACAACACCTAACCAGTGCAGCGAATGCAAAAGGCATTATGCAAATCAAACGCTCAACGGCACGCTCAAAAGTGGTGAACATCCCAAACATAGACAATTTAGAAGATAATATTCATGCAGGGGTAAAATACCTCGCCTTTATTCGTGACTATTACTTTGATAAACCCGAGTATGCGAAAGAGGATCAAATCAACTTTTCATTAGCCGCTTACAACGCTGGACCAGGGCGCATTAGAAGACTGCAACGAGAAGCCGAAGCACAAGGCCTCGACCCCCATAAATGGTTCTATAATGTAGAAGTTATCGCACGCAAAGACATAGGATATGAGACCGTTAACTACGTCACCCAAATTCAAAAAAGAATGATTGGCCTCAAATCCTCCCTCACTCTATCCAAAAACAAACTGCAACTGACCGCACAAAAGATTAATGATCACCAACAAAAAACCAGCAGCACCAGTACACTGCCTTAACCGTTACAATTTTGGACGATACACTCGTACGTTCTCAAACCCCGCATCTTTTAAATACTGCGCATGCAATTGACTCATGACCCCTTTTTCACAAAACAACAGATACTCTTTTTCTTGAGCCAACCCTTTGAACTTTTGATTTAACTCATAAAAAGGAATCACCTCTACATCGTCTAACGCCAAAGGGGATGCCGCAACCTCCTCCTCTCGACGAATATCAATGACTGTTACCTCAGGCGTAACCTCCGTTAACACCTCAACCGACTCCGTGGCATTCACATCATCAATAATGGTATGCACAGGAATACTCACCGCTTGCTCAACTGCCAAGTCCAATACCGCATAATCAAAACGAGCCGCCTCTTTTTCCATGCGTTTAAACGAGCCATTAATCACTGGATTTTTTGAAATAACACCACAATACTCAGGCATGCTCTCTGCAAAATGGCGGGTACCAATGTCATTCGCTATTCCCATAATCTCTGGCTTATTCATCATTGCCAACGGGCGTAACACCAATTTATCCGTCGCTTTATCAATCACCGCAAGGTTTCGTAACGTTTGGCTACTCACCTGTGCCACACTCTCTCCCGTGACCAGCGCATCAATACCCATCTCATCGGCTATTTTTTCAGACGCCATTAACATTAAACGCTTTAAGGTCACCCCCATGTAACTCTCATGGGTGGAACGAAAAATTTCTGTCACAATATTCTCAAATGGAACGGTAATAAATGACACTCGGTGCGAAGAACCAAATTGTGCCCATAGATACAACGCAACCTGCTTGACCCCAATTTCATGCGCCGCGCCGCCTAAGTTAAAAAAGATAAAATGGGTTTTTACCCCCCGCTTCATCGTTAAATAACTCGCCACAGTAGAATCAAAGCCACCCGACATCAACGAAAGCAATTCCCCCTGCGTACCCATAGGAAAGCCACCCAAGCCCACTCTACGCTTTGTAATGACATTCAACGTTTTTTGGTGTAATTCAAACTCAACTTTCACTTCTGGGTTGTGTAAATCCACCG
>JAKITH010000130.1 GCA_021648185.1 Thiomicrorhabdus sp.
TTAGCAAAATCGGTAACGTTTGAGTAGGGGGGGGGGCATATTATGAAGATTTTAGTAGTAGGTGGCGCGGGTTATATCGGGTCGCACATGGTCAAAATGTTGGTTAAATCTGGACATGATGTGGTGGTTCTGGATAACTTATCAACAGGGTTTCGTGAATTAGCACAATATGGTCGACTCGTTGTGGAAAATTTAGCCGATGTGCATCTATTGGAAAATCTATTTCAACAAGAGTCATTTGATGGGGTAATGCATTTTGCCGCTAATAGTTTGGTGGGTGAGTCAATGACAAATCCTTCAAAATACTATCGTAATAATATGAGCAATACGCTTAATTTATTGGATGTGATGGTTCGCCAGAATGTGAAGCAGTTTATTTTTTCGTCTACAGCTGCAACATTTGGTGAACCTAAGTACTCTCCCATTGATGAAATGCATCCTCAAACCCCTATTAATCCTTATGGTGCAAGCAAGCTGATGGTTGAGCGAGTGTTACAGGACTATGCTTCGGCCTATGGCTTAAACTCGGTGTGTTTACGTTACTTTAATGCCTGTGGTGCCGATCCTGAAGGGGAGCTGGGTGAGTGCCATGACCCCGAAACGCATTTGATTCCATTAATATTACAAGCGGCATCGGGTCGACGAAAGTCGATTACGGTGTTTGGTCGTGATTACGATACGCAAGACGGGACGTGTGTTCGTGATTACATTCATATTCAAGATCTTTGTTCAGCCCATGCACAGGCGTTAGAGTTGATTGTTTCAGGTCGTAAAGGTGGTGCTTTAGCGTATAATCTAGGAAATGGTCTGGGGTTTTCGGTTCAGCAAGTGATTGATGTGGTGCAAAAAGTTGTTTCAGAAGACGGCTGCTCTTTATTGGTTGAAGACGGCGAACGCCGAGCGGGAGATCCAGCGGTTTTAGTGGCCGATGCTACACAAGCAAAACAGGTGTTAAATTGGCAACCAGAGTACGCAGATTTAGAGACCATTATTCGACACGCTTGGGCGTGGGAGAGAACCCTTTTTCGTGATAATTCTTGAGGTTTTATTTGAGTGGTTTTTTATATAAATTGGTTAGCTTATTTAATGATGGGGAGTTTTTTTAAATGTACCAAGGTAGCTCAAGATTAAGGTCTTATGAAAGCGTTCCATTTTTATTTCGAATTATGGATATAGTGGTTTTATGTGTTGTTTTTGTAATCGCCATAGCTTTGTATAGTATAGATTTAAATAAAGATTATTTATTACTTTTACTGTCGACATTGATTGCTTTTACGTTTTTTACGGAAGCTTTGGAGTTGTATCGTAAATTAGAGCTTGGAAAATTTACTCAGCGAATAGTTCTTTTATTTGCAGTAATTAGCTTTAGTTTTTTAGCGATTATTTTGGTTCTTTTTTTTATAAAGGAAGCTGAAACATTTTCTCGTGGTGTTATTTTAATTTGGTATGTTTTTTCTGTATTAGCTCTTATTAGTTGGCGCTTTGTTTATAGAATGATTAAGCGTAAAGAATATCAAAACCCTAGAAATATGCGTAATATTGCAATTATTGGCATGACAGCTTCTGGTTTAAAGCTTGCTGAAGAAATTGACTTATATGATGAACTGGGATTGAAGTGTATCGGTTTTTTTGATGACCGAGATAAAGAGCGACTAACGGGTGATTCTTTAAAATTACTAGGGAATATTCAAGATGTTATCGCCTTAGCTCAAGAAGGTAAGGTGGATAGTTTATATATTTGTTTGCCTTTGAAGGCAGAAGAACGAATTGAGAAAATTATTCTCTCTTTGGGTAACACAACAACAAATGTTTTTATGATTCCTGATTTATTATTAAACACTTTAATTCATGGGAATGTGACCAGTTTAGGAAGTTTAACCGCAATAAGTGTATTTGATACGCCTTTAAATATATCAACAAATCAATTTATTAAGAGGGTTGAAGATATTGTACTGTCTTCATGTATTTTATTGCTCATTAGTCCTGTTATGATAGTGGTTGCAGTTGGTGTAAAAGTAACTTCTTCTGGGCCGATATTTTATAAACAAGTTAGAGTGGGTTGGAATGGCAGACATTTTAATATGCTTAAATTTAGATCAATGCCAATGAATTCTGAAAAAGATGGAGTGAGGTGGGGCGGGGCTAAAAATAAAACAAATACCAAGTTTGGGCGTTTTATTAGAGCAACAAGTTTAGATGAATTACCTCAGTTTCTAAATGTACTTAAAGGAGAAATGTCAATAATTGGCCCAAGGCCTGAAAGAGATGTCTTTGTAGAGAAATTTAGACATGAAATCCCATTTTATATGCAGAAGCATACCGTTAAAGCGGGCATTTCGGGTTGGGCTCAAGTTAATGGTTTAAGAGGAGATACCTCTTTAGAAAAAAGAGTTGAATATGATTTACATTACATAAATAATTGGTCTCTTTGGCTAGATATTAAGATTATTATCATGACTATTTTCAAAGGGTTTACGAGTAAAAATGCTTGCTAACGGCGTTTGTTAAGATGGTTGTCGTAGGTGCTGGTAAATACACACATTAGGCTCACTCCCTTGACAGGAGAGTATTTTCCAATACTGAGGGTAAGGTGTATTCTAGAGATCTGTTTGGAAATGATTGAGAATAATAGCTTTTAGTAAACTTGATGGAATCAGTTTGATCATTTCTCCTGTTATTAGCATGTTAGACAAAATAGAAATAAAAGATATTGTGGCCCTGGCCAAGCAGGCGGGAGAGGTCATTATGGAGGTGTACCAAAAGGACTTTGAAGGTTGAGTTTAAGTCTGTCAATCGCCTTTGACAGAAGCAGACAAAGCCGCTCATAACGTGATTGAGCAGGGCTTAATTGCGTTGGATCAACAAAATGGAACAAAGTTCCAATATTATCTGAAGAGGGTAGGGGTATTCCGTATGATACTCGCGAAAATTGGGAGTATTTTTGGCTGGTTGATCCTGTGGACGGCACCAAAGAGTTTGTGAAAAAAATGGTGAATTTACCGTGAACATTGCCTTGATTCATCGTGATACGCCAGTACTGGGTGTTGTGTATGCTCCTGCATTAAACGCTATGTATTGGGCAAAAAAAGGGGCTGGTGCTTATAAAGACGGTCAGGTTTTACCCTTAAAAACCGCAGAGCAACGATCAACCTTTAAGGTAGTGGCCAGCCGTTCGCATATGTCGGATGAGACCAAAAGCATTTATAGAGGCAATTGAAACGCCTAAAGATAAAGAGCTAATATCCATTGGCAGCTCACTCAAAATTTGTTTAGTGGCAGAAGGAGAAGCCCTCGACTTGGGCCAACCATGGAGTGGGATACAGGTGCGGCTCATGCCATTGTAAGTGAAGCGGGAATACAGTTGCAAACGTATGAAAATGGGGTGTACTCTAAACACCTTTATAATAAAGAAAATTTATTGAATGGTTGGTTTGTGGTTCAGTAATAATTAATAGCTCGAGACCTTTGCACGAGAGGGGCGCGTGAGAAAAAAGGGCTCTTTTGAAAAACGAGTGGGTAAGTTAGAATTTATTCATTCAGTATTTTCTTAATGGGTGTGTTTTATGATGGATTTGATATTTCAACAAGCTTTGCATATTAGTGAACCGTGGTTCATTAAATCAATTGATTTTAATGAAGAGCAAAAAAAACTGGATATTCATATCGACTTTAAACGAGGT
>JAKITH010000131.1 GCA_021648185.1 Thiomicrorhabdus sp.
TATTCCCCGAGCCGAGATGTTAGCCGAATTAATGCGGTTGCAATTTGGTATTGCCATTGCGGGTACGCACGGAAAAACGACCACGACCAGTTTAGCCGCGGCCATTTTAACGCAGGGGGGGATGGATCCTACCTTTGTGATTGGTGGAAAGTTAAATCAGGTGGGGGCGAATGCACGCTTAGGTTCCAGTCAATATTTGTTGGCAGAAGCGGATGAATCGGATGCTTCTTTTTTGCACCTATCTCCCATGATGTCGGTGGTGACCAATATTGATGAAGATCATATGGACACGTATCAAGGGAACTATCAAAACTTAGAAAATACGTTTGTTGAGTTTATTCACCGCTTGCCTTTCTATGGCGAGGTTATCTTATGCATTGACGATGAGAATGTGCGTACTATGCTGCCGAGATTGACGCGAAAGTTTACGACGTATGGAGTGAGTGACGAGGCAGATGTTCGTGCCATCAATGTGGTGGCGAAGGGATTGCAAATGTCGTTTCAAGTCTTGGTTGGCCGAGAGCAAAGCTTTGATATTATTTTAAATATTCCGGGGCATCACAATGTACTGAATTCGCTGGCGGCAATTACCATTGCCTTAAAGTTAGAGGTATCGGTGGAAGCCATTCAAAAGGCTTTATTGGAGTTTGGCGGTGTTGGACGCCGTTTTGAAGTGTATCCCAATCGCATAATTGGTCATAAAAAGGTCACGTTGGTGGATGATTATGGACATCATCCAACTGAGCTTACTGCGACGATTGAAACGGCCAAAGCGGCCTTTCCAGGGCAGCGTTTGGTGTTGGTGTTTCAGCCGCATCGTTATTCACGTACTCGTGATTTGTTTGATGAGTTTGTTCAGGCGTTATTAATGCCTGATTTGGTTCTGCTTACGGAGGTCTATGCCGCAGGGGAGGCGCATTTGCCGAGCTTTGATTCTAAAGCGTTATTGCAAGCAACAAGAGTTAGAGGTGGGCAGGGCTTTTTTGCGGAGAGTTTTGAACAGTTGAATGTGATTACAGAAGATGTATTGCAAGATGACGATGTGTTGCTGGTGATGGGAGCGGGTGATATTGGGCAGCTGGCAAAACAGTGGCAAGGCGAATAGTAGGGTTTATAAAAATGAATTTTGGTAAGGTAGCTGTTTTGATGGGCGGTCAGGCAGCAGAAAGAGAAGTTTCTTTAAACAGTGGTCAAGCGGTAGCGCGCGCATTAGTCTCGCAAGGCGTTGATGCAACGGCAGTGGATGTGACGTCGTTGCAGGATTTGATTGCCGTGGCAAAGCAGTATGATCGTGCGTTTATTGCTCTGCATGGTCGTTGGGGTGAGGATGGCGTGGTGCAAGCCATTTTAGATGACTTAAAACTGCCTTATACGGGCAGTGGTATGACTGCGTCTGCGATTGCGATGGACAAGTTACGAACCAAATGGTTGTGGCTGGGCGCGGGATTAAATACGCCTCAATTTATTTGGGTTTCAGAGCAGCAGCCTTTAGACATTGAGAGTTTTACGATCCCTTTTCCAGTGATTGTTAAACCTACTCATGAGGGGTCAAGCATTGGTATGCGTAAGGTTGATGATCTATCGCAACTGTTAGAGGCGGTTGTCTATGCTCAAACGTTTGATTCTGAGGTGCTTATTGAACAGTGGATTACCGGACGAGAGTATACGGGTGCGGTATTAAATGGCGTGGCATTGCCGTTGATTGAGTTAAAAACAGCACATGCGTTTTATGATTTTGATGCCAAGTATTGTTCGAATGATACCCAGTATATTTGCCCGTGCGGTTTAGACAAAGCACTTGAATCGTCGCTTAAGAAGTTGGTTTTAAACGCGTTTAATGTAATTGGAGCACAAGGCTGGGGTCGAGTTGATTTTATGCTGGATGAGCAAAATAAACCGTGGTTGATTGAGTTAAATACAGTGCCAGGCATGACCGATCATAGTTTAGTGCCGATGGCGGCGAAAGCGGCTGGGCGTACTTTTGAACAGCTGGTGGTTGACATCTTGCAGTCCACTGAATAATGGGTGCGGTGAGAAGGGGATGAAACGTCTTATTATAATCACTGTTTTTAGCCTAGTGTTGATGAGTGCTTGGGGCGTTTCTTGGCTTTTTACCGATAAAAATGCCCCTCTTTTTAAACCGATCGAGCACTATCAATTTGCCGGTGAATTTACCTATGTTAAGCCCAAAGAATTAAATCAAGTGTTAGGGCGTTATTTAGGACACTCTTTTTGGGCGGTTGAACTGGATGTGATTCAATCTGAACTGATGCGTTTGGACTGGGTAAATCAAGCACTGGTTAAGCGCCGTTGGCCAAATCAACTTTACGTGGTGATCGAAGAGCAGACGCCCTTTGCTCGCTGGAGTGATGTAGGGTTAGTGACCCAAGATGGCGAGGTGTTCTATCCTAAAAATAGGGAGGGGTTTGAGCACTTGGTTCAAGTAAAGGGCGAGCCGTCTGAGTCAAAAAAAATATTGGCTACGTTGGAAACGTTTCAGCAAGAATTAAGTAAAATTGATTTTTCAATTGATTCTTTAACGCATGAAATGGATGGCGTTTGGCGAGTTGAGTTGTTAAATGGCTCAAAAATCATTTTGGATTCAAAGGAGTCTGCTCATGCCATAAGTCGGTTTACTCTGGCCTATCCCCAACTTGCAGAGTCATTGAGAAAATCCCCACAAGTGTATGATTTACGCTATAGTAACGGCTTTATTGTGGGAAACTCCCCTTAAGAGATGTTTTTGGGATATACCCAAGTTACTTGGAAATGCGGGAGTTTTGGATCTGGCTGAGATCACAAGGCAAGGCTCATCTTGCAGATAATGGCTAGCCATTTTCAAAAGATGTCACGCAGCATTGTGGTTTCAGACGGGTTCAAAAAACTGCATTTTCAAGTAGTTTGGGTATAGATAGAGCATGCGCATTTGAATGAGATGGCGTGAATTTAGAAAAATTAAGGTAAGTACAGAGTATGGCGCGAAAACAACAAGCTTCAAATATGGTCGTGGGGTTGGACATTGGAACCTCAAAAATTGCCGCGATTATTGGAAAAATTAAATCGGATGGTGAGATCGAAGTGGTTGGGATGGGCACGCATCCATCTAAAGGACTGAAGAAAGGAGTCGTTGTTAATATTGATGCAACGGTCGAATCGATTCAGCACGCGATTGATGAAGCGGAAAGAATGTCTGGTTTTACGGTTCGTTCAGTTTATGTTGGGATTGCGGGCAGTCATATTAAAAGTTTTAATTCCAATGGCATGGTGGCCATTCGAAATCAGGACGTACAGCCAGATGACATTGACCGAGTGATGGAAGCAGCACAAACCATCGCAATTCCTGGTGGTGAACGTGTCTTACACATCCTTTCTCAAGAGTACATTATTGATAACCAAGGCGGTATTCGAGAGCCTATTGGCATGTCGGGTGTTCGGCTTGAAGCCAAAGTACATATGGTGACGGGGTCGGTCAGTGCGGCGCAAAATATTATTAAATGTGTTGAGCGTTGTAATTTAGACGTTGCAGATATTATTTTGGAGCAACTAGCATCCAGTGAATCGGTACTGTCTGAAGATGAAAAAGAGTTGGGTGTCTGT
>JAKITH010000005.1 GCA_021648185.1 Thiomicrorhabdus sp.
GGTATCACCATGCAAAATAAGGTAGCTTTTGTCGTAAATCGTGATGCATTCAATATCGCTTAAGGGCTGAATGCCGGTGGCTTGCCAAAAGCGATCGCGCATTAAAAAATCACGATTTCCGTACTGTAAATAGATGGGTAGCCCTTGATCGGTTAACTGTTTAAACTGTTGAATGACTCTGACATACTGTTCTAAGCCAATGTCATCGCCTACCCACATTTCAAAAAGATCGCCAAGAATGTAAAGTGCGTCGGCCTGCGGTGCTTCATTTTGTAAAAACTTCTCAAAAGCTTGGTTGATTGGATGAGAGGGATCGGGCTGGAGGTGAATATCGGCAATGAATAGCGTATAAGGTTTTATCATGCCCTAAATTCTAGCAGTGTTTAAAGGGAGGGGGGGAGAAAATGTTTAAGAGTGAAAAAAAGGCGATTCAGAATCGCCCTATGAAGCTTGTTATGAAGTGATATTAATCTTCGATTAAGGTTGTTTTGGTAATCAGAATATCTTCAACAGGGACGTCTGAATGGCCGCGTCGAGTAGTTGTTTCAACGCCTGACATGGCATCAACAACATCCATTCCATCAACCACTTTACCAAATACCGCGTAGCCCCAGCCTTGTGGGTTTTTACCTGTATGATCTAAAAAACTGTTGTCTTTTAAATTGATGAAGAACTGAGTGGTGGCGGAGTGTGGGTCGCCCGTACGGGCATACGCTAAGGTACCGCGTTCATTTTTTAAACCATTATCGGCTTCATTTTCAATGGGTGCGCCAGACTCTTTTTCTTCCATTCCTGCAAGCATGCCTCCACCCTGTGCCATAAAGTTTGGAATGATTCGGTGAAATAGGGTGTCGTTAAAAAATCCATCCATGACGTAATGTTTAAAATTTTCAGTACCAATAGGTGCTTTTTCGTCTTCTAATTCAACGGTGATATCACCCATTGTGGTACTAATAATAATTTTTGACATGCTGTTTTCCTTTATTCAGTGGTTCTGTTTTTGTAACGATTTAGGGGGTAGCTTCGTCGTTACTATTTAATTTGGCGTGCTTTGATGATGGTCACGGTCTCTCTTGGTACATCAATCATCCCTTTGGTTTTTCCAGTAGGGGAGGTGCGAATTTTATTAATGGTTTTCATGCCTTTAATCACGCGACCAAAAACGGCATAGCCCCACGCACGATTGGTTTTTTCACGAAAATCTAAAAAGCTGTTTTTAGAGACGTTAACAAAAAACTGTGCGGTGGCTGAGTGAGGATCACTGGTACGTGCCATGGCAACGGTTCCTACCGTGTTGCGTAATCCATTGTCCGCTTCGTTAGCGATGGGTTCACGAGTGGTTTTTTTGCTCATGTCAGCCGTAAAGCCTCCTCCTTGCACCATAAAATTTGGGATTACGCGGTGAAAAATAGTACCGTCGTAAAAGCCATCATTCACATAGGTTAGAAAGTTTTTAACGGTATTGGGGGCTTTGTCTGGGTAGAGTTCGATAATAAACGTCCCTAAATTGGTTTCAAACAGTACTTGAGGGTTCTCTTTTGCCGTTACAGGTTCCGATTCGGCAAATGCTGAGGTCGAAAGAAAGAGTGCGAGTGCCGCAAGTTTTAGGGCTAAAAATAGGCGTCTTGTCATTATTTGATCCTTTATTTTGAGTTACAATAGTCGCATTTTAACATTTAGAGAAGTTTTTTTACGACTCTTTTTTTACTACTCTTTTAGGCCGAAATTTCGCTGATATTCTGCCTAACTTTTCAGCGCTATATATATTTTCGCTATACATATTTTCATATTTTAATAGGACGTTACATGAGTTTGCACATTTATAATACAGAAATCCGTCAAAAAGAGGCCTTTACCCCCATTAACCCAAATAAAGTCGGTATGTATGTTTGTGGTATTACGGTGTATGACTTGTGTCATATTGGGCATGCTCGTGTGATGGTGGTGTTTGATACGGTGGTGCGCCATTTACGTCATTTAGGGTATTCGGTTAATTATGTGCGAAACATCACCGATATTGATGACAAAATCATTAAACGTGCGTTAGAAAATAGTGAGTCCATTCAGTCGTTAACAGAGCGAATGATTACGGAAATGCACGCCGATGAAGCGGCAATGAATGTATTGCGCCCTGATGAGGAGCCGAAAGCCACGGAGTACATGGGCGAAATTAAGCAGATGATTGAAACATTGGTGCAAAAAGGGTTTGCGTACCCTGCGGCCAATGGCGATGTGTATTTTAAGGTAAAGTCGTTTGAAAAATACGGCCGATTATCGGGTAAAAATCTTGAGGATCTTGAAGCGGGTGCGCGTGTCGAAGTGAACCTTATTAAACAAGACCCTATGGATTTTGTGTTGTGGAAAGCGTCTAAAGAGAATGAGCCTGCTTGGGAGTCAGAGTGGAGCAAGGGACGTCCGGGTTGGCATATTGAATGTTCAGCGATGGCAACCAAGTGCTTAGGCAATCATTTTGATATTCATGGGGGGGGAATGGACTTATCGTTTCCACATCATGAAAATGAGATCGCCCAGTCGGAGTGTGCTACGGGAGAGCAGTATGTAAACACTTGGATGCACTGTGGCTTTGTGAGAATTGATGATGAAAAAATGTCAAAATCACTGAATAACTTTTTCACCATTCGAGAAGTGCTTAAGGTGTTTCATCCCGAAGTGATTCGTTATTTTTTATTAGCCAGTCATTACCGTAGCCCTGTGAACTATTCGCAAGAGAACTTAGAGGCTGCACGTGCGAGTGTCGGGCGTTTATATTCGGCCATTGAGCTAGTCCCTCCTGCAAACGCCACGCAGGGAACCCCTTTTGAAGCCGAATTTATGGCGGTGATGAATGATGATTTTAATACGCCAAAAGCGATGGCGGTACTGTTTGATTTGGCGAAAGAGGTCAATAAATCAAAAGACGCTGGCTTGGCAGGATTATTGGTGCAACTCGCCAATCAAATTGGATTATTAGAACAAGATGCCAGTAGCTTCTTTAAATCGCAACCCAGCGAGTCGGAGTTAACGGATGAAGCCATCGAGCAACTGATAGTGGAGAGAAAAGAGGCCAGAGACAATAAAGATTTTGCACGTTCTGACGAGATTAGAGACCTGCTCAGTGCGCAAGGGATTGAGTTGTTAGATTCGCCAACGGGAACCACTTGGCGTAAGTCATAATCTGTTCTATTTTTACCCCCCCTCTTCTTATATCGAATTAGGGGGGGATAAAATATTCTAGGGATGTTTTGGGTCTGTTTTCTGGATAGGACTTCCGCCAATATCAGGCATGACGTCGCTTAAACGTTCATATTTCTGCGTGAGCAGTGATTTAAAAAGGGTTGTATATTCTAAAACCGCTTTGACATAGGCGCGAGTCTCGCTGAAGGTAATGGAGTCTATCCATTGATCGGCGGGGAGAGAGTGGCTTTCAGATACCCAGTGATCCACTCGGTTAGGGCCTGCGTTGTAGGCTGCCGTGGCTAATACTTTATTGCCTTGGTACTTTTGATTTAAATACTTTAAATAGGCACTTCCCAGCTCAATATTGTTTTCTGCTTGAGTTAACTTTTTATAAGAAAGGTTGCCTGAACCTATTTTTTTACTCATATATTTAGCGGTTTTCGGCATAATTTGCATCAGTCCTGTTGCGCCAACGGGCGATTTTATATCGACTGAAAACGCACTTTCACGGCGCATAATGCCGTAGATCCAAGCGGGATCAATGTTGTTTTTTTCTGCATGTTGCATTACCGGTTCTTTGTAGGGGGTTGGAAAGCGTAAGTGCAAATCGTTCCACTTTTTGGCTTTGCCCATAGAGCGAATGGCTTGCGCGTGTTGCTCCCACTGATTAGCCAATACTCCGACGACATACAGTTCATCTTTATCAACTTTATTCAGCAGTTGATACCACTCTCTTTTGGTGCTAAGAGGCCAGTCAATGGCTAGGAGTTCTTGAATTCGCTGTAGTTCTGGGTATTTTTTAATGAGGGTAGCAGTACTCACTTTTTTAATGGGATTGGGATTAAATTGATAGGGTAAATTTAAACGGTCGGCCGATAAGAAGGCATAGTAATTTCGTTTGTTTGCCAGCTTACGGTAGAGGGCATGGGCGGGTTTTATTTGCTGGGTGGCTTCAAGCGCTCGGGCTTTCCAATATACCCATTGGTTTTTTTCTTGATCTTTTGTGGGCATGAGTTCAATGGTGTCCAGTAGGTCAAGCCAGTTGGATTGTTTGAGTGCAATTTGTGCTTGCCAGCGTAACGTCTCTTCTGTTTTATGACCATTGGTGTTCACGTCATTTAAAAGAGCCCTAGCTTGTGGAGCATAACGATAAGCCGTTCTCAGTGCGATTTTTCGATTTAACGTCAAGTATTGATCGCGGTTTAAACCGTACTGTTTATAGTATTTATCAAGTGATTTTTTAGCCAATGTGGCATTTTTTGAGGCCAAATACCGCACGCCCTGAGTGAAAATCTTTTTACGAATAGGGGGGGATAAAAAATTAGGCAACGGCTTGGCAACCAAGGCTGGTTGGCGGTAGACTTTGAGCCAGTATTGCAACATTTTTTGCTCTTTTTTAGAGAGGTCTTTGCTGAGTGTTTTGGCTAATGATATTTTGCGTTTATTCATGGCTAAGCTAATGCGATTCCAGACCATGGTGCCGGTAAGTTGCTTGTTTTTTCTTAAAAGCGTATCTAAGGGGCGGCAGGCTGAGCTTAATCCTGTGCTGTTTTCCCAGATGGGTTTGGCGTGTTTTAACGCGGTTTTAAGCTGGTCTCGATTTGCAAGTGCTTGGATGTTGTAGCATTGAAGGGTGAGGTTTTTTTGGGGAGTATACTCTTCTAAATAAGTAGTCCAATACCCGATTTTAGCCAGATGTCTGAGCCATTTTTGGTAGAGTTTACGACTTAAATAACCGTTGTTCTCATCAGCAATAAACTGCTTAATGAGGTATTTTGGCGTGTCTTTAAAGTTACGTCGATAGTCGTGATACAGCACGTAGGGATAGAGAGAATAGCCTTTTAATTGACGCTTATAGCGTGCGATGGCTTTTCGATCACCCTGTAGAACCGCTTCGTAGGCATTTAAAAAGTCTTGTTGTGATGAGGTAAGGGGTTTATTTTGAGCGTAGATTGAAGAAGAGCAGGCGAATAAAAATGAGATGAATAAAATCCCCCCCCCTATGGAATTTAAAATACCTTTAAACAGGCGAGGGGGTGAGCACCTTTGAGCGTGCTTTATCAATGAGATCATTTTAAGTGATTAATGCCCTAAATTGGAATTTTTAAGAGTTGTCCTGGTTTTAAGTAGGCCTTGGTAGATAAGTTATTATACTTGGCTAGCACGTTGGTTGAGATGCTATTTTTTTGAGCAATTCTCCAAAGACTGTCTCCCGCTTTTATTTTGTAGTGTGCGTAGGCGGGTGTTTTTGGAGTGGCTTGAGATTGCCAAATTGTGAGCTTCATGCCCAGTTTAAGAGTGGTGGAAGGAGATAGGTTATTCCAACGACTTAAGTTTTTTACACTGGTGTTGTAAGCACGAGCAATGCGCCACAGTGAATCACCCGAGCGGACGATATGTGTTTTTTGAGTGGCCGTTGGCTGATTTGCAAGCTGATTTGTATCTGGTGATTGAGCGTTGCGAGGAATTGGAATTAATAAGGTTTTTCCAGCACGAATTCGATGGCTTTTTAGCTTGTTGAGTTTTTTAATCTCTTGTTGTGACGTTTTATAATGGTACGCGATCACACTTAAGCTTTCTCCTTGCTTAATGGTGTGCTTTTTCCATTGAATATTAAACAACTCTTGGTTAGAGGCAATAACATGCTGAAATTTAGCGACTTTATCCAGCGGGAGTAAAATTTGATACTTTCCATCGGGAGGTGTTATTTGAGATAAATACCCTGCATTCAGTTGCTTAAAGGTGGATTCAGATACCTGCGCCAATTGAATGGCTTTTGTTAAGTGAATTTGTTTAGGCAGTGCAACGGCGGCAAAAAAGGGGGCGTTCTCTATTGGCTCCAACTCAGCATTAAAGTGATCAAAATGATTAATAATATGAGATACCGCTAACAGTTGGGGTACATAATTTTGCGTCTCTTTGGGCAGGTAAGGTTGAATATCCCAATAACTCGGCTGTGCTGTTGGCTGAGACTGTTTTTTCTGGTATTTACGAATCGCTTTTCGAATCGTGCCGGGGCCGGCATTATAAGAGGCTAACGCTAAGAGCCAGTCGTTATTGTTCATTTTATAGAGGGATTGCAAGTAGTCCAGTGCCGCTTGAGTGCTTTTAATCACATCTTGACGGCCATCGTACCACCCGTTTTGCTCAAGTCCGTACATGCGACCAGTACTCGGAATAAACTGCCATAACCCGCCGGCCTCTTTGTGTGAACGAGCGGTGGGTTGAAAACCACTTTCAATGATTGGCAGTAAAGCGATTTCGTAAGGCATCTCTCTGAGTTGCACTTGGCTTAGAATGTAGTGCAAATAGGGTTTGGCACGCTGACTGACAGTTTTTAAATAGTTGGGTTTTTTGCTGAAAGAGTCAATGTGTGCGTTGTATCGTCCTAAGTGCTCAATTGAGAGATGAAACTGGTGTTGCATCTCTTGCCAAATAATAGGATGAAAAGTACGATTGATATCTGATTGATGTTGTGATTCAGAGGTCACATCCAGTGTGCTTTTATAAGGTTTATTTTTTGTGTAAAAAGGGCTGGATGGGGGAGTGATAAGAGTGGGCTTAAAGGTATGCTGTGACTCTTCGGTAGATGTTTTTGGTTTAGGCGGCTCATAAGATATCAATGGTAAGGAGACACAGCCAGACAGAAAGACTGAGCTGCATAAACCGGTTAAAGCATATAAACTAAGTCGTATTTTAGGCATAGGGAAAAATATTTTTTTAAAAAGTAAAGTCATTTTTTTATCGTATTTTTTAGGTTCTTTTGTCGTATTGGTCTTTCCAATCACGTAGGGTTTTAAATAAGCTGGCGGGCGTATTGTCTGCCCCCCGTTTTAACAGTTGGGCTTTAATCTCTGGGCAATCAAATCGTAAAAAAGGATTGGTCTCTTTTTCCGTTTTTAATAAGCCAAGTGCCTGTGTTTGAATGGCTGGGTAGTGAATGTTTAAACACGCTAAACGTTGCTGAAGTGCCGTATTCCCAGGTTCAACCTGAATGGCAAATTTTAAATTATCTTCAGTGTATTCATGGGCGCAATAAAAGGGGGTTTCGTCGGGCAGTGTTCTAAGCGTGAGTAAACTTTGACTGAATTCCTCAACGGTTCCACCTAAAAGACGCCCGCAGCCCGCCGTAAATAACGTATCTGCGCAAAATAGAGCCTGTTTATTGTAATAACTAATATGATCGGGCGTATGGCCAGGTGTATCCAATACCGTTAAGATAAAGTCCTTAAAAAGAGAGACGGTATCGCCCTCTTTAAGCCGTACTTGAATGGCTGGATTGTCTGTTTTTTGGGGGCCATATACGGAGGAATTTGGATAGGCTTGCTGTAATGCGGGGATGCCATCTACGTGATCAAAGTGATGGTGAGTGATTAAAATACCCTGCAATGTTAAACGATGTTGTTTCAAAAAATCAATGACTTGTTGTGACTCACCTGGATCAACGACCCAAGCCCTAGAATCTTGGTAAAGAATCCATATATAGTTATCATAGCTGCCCACAAGGGCAGGAATTCCAGTAATAGTCATATCGAAGAAACAGCACAGTTGTTATAATTTGGAGTATTTTATACTCAATCCATTTGGAAGTGCAGGATTTTAAATGAATCAAGGATTTCAACACGCGTTAACGCATTGGGCACTTACTCAGAATGGACGTGCCGTTTTTGAGCAAGAAAAAATATTGTTAGACGATGCCGTCAAAAACTTATTTGGCTATTATTGTGTACAAATAGGGGCTCCCACTCTGGAAAGTGTTATGTCAGAAAGTCGCATTCAATATAAAGTATTAGTGGCTTCTGAACTGAAAGAAGCGGGGGGAGAATATAGTGCTCACTGCCATTTTGTCAAAGCCGATTTAGACTATCTTCCCATCGCAAAAGACAGTACCGATGTGGTGATTTTGCCTCACACGTTAGAGGTGGCCGCAGACCCTTATTATTTATTACGCCAAGTAGATTCCATGTTGCGTCCAGAAGGACATATTGTCATAACAGGGTTTAATCCGTTTGGTTGCTTGGTGATGCGGTTTAGACTATTTAAAAAAACGCCCTTATTTCGAGAAGCGCAGTTGGAGCGATTAAGCCAAATTAAAATGTGGCTGGAGGTGTTAGGATACGATATTCAGTTGCAACGCTACAGCACCGTGACCTGTTTTGCGCAAAGAGAGCAAAAAACCCGTCGAATTGCACTGTTAGAGTGGGTTGAAAAGCAACTGTCAAAAATTGGATTACAGTTTGGTAATGTATATTGTTTGGTTGCTAAAAAGCGAGTAGACAGCCCTACGTTAGTCGGTGCCAAATGGCACATGCCTCGATGGCGTATTATGCCAAATAAGCGCCCAGTTTCAGTGGCGCGACACCATCGCTCTAAATAATGGTAAGCAGTTTTTTTACCAATTAAGAGATTTGCCAGAAGAGGCAGAGATGGCGTCGAGTTTTTGCTGGTGTGCCTGTTGTTCTATGTCATTAGCACGCAGCACTTTTAATGGCGCGCGACTGTTGGCATTGAATGTTTGAATGGTATTTTGTTCGGTTTCGCTTTTTTGGGACTGAGTACTAAGGCTTAAAGCAGTTTGTCCGCCCGTCATGGTTAAGTAAACGTCGGCTAAAATTTCGGAATCGAGTAGTGCGCCATGAAGGGTTCGATTGGAGTTATCAATGTAAAGCCGTTTACAAAGCGCATCTAAAGAGTTTCTTTGGCCAGGATACGCTTTTCGAGCCATTTTGAGCGAATCGGTGATCTGGCAGTGATCTTCGATTTTCCCCCATTTATTCTTGGGCAATAAAGACAGCTCATTATTAATAAAGCCAACATCGAATGGCGCATTGTGAATAATTAATTCTGCACCGGTAACGTACTCCATAAAGTCATCAACAATGTCAGAAAAAAGGGGCTTACCTTTTAGAAACTCATCGGTAATTCCATGAACATCAATCGCATCTTGAGGAACGGAGCGTTCTGGGAAAATATATTGATGATAATTATGGTGCGTTAAGCGTCGTTTAATTAGCTCTACCGCACCAATCTCAATAATTCGGTCCCCAGTTTTAGGATCAAACCCCGTAGTTTCTGTATCTAAGATAATCTGACGCATTTCTATTCTCTTTTCTGTAGAATTGTAGGCGATTATTTTAATGTAAAAAAATAGCATCGTGTATGTTTATAAAGGGTGAAAAAAATGAGAATCAAAAAAGGCAGTCGAGTAACATTTCATTATGAGTTGCGAGATGAAAGTGGCAAAGTTGTGGATTCAACATTTTCAGGTGAACCCGTGATTTATATTCAGGGTGAAGGGGAAATTATTGAAGGGCTTGAAGAGTTTTTAGAGGGTGAAGAACCTGGATTTGAGGCGAAAATAACCATCCCTGCTGAAAAGGCTTATGGTGTGACAAATGAAGATTTGATTGTTTTTGCTGGGCCTGAAAACTTTGAAGACAATGTGGAAGTAGAGGTGGGTTCTACGGTTGAAACAGAAGATCCTGAGGGGGAAACAATCGTATTTCGAATTATTGAAGTCACTGAAGACCGTGTGTATTTAGATGGAAACCACCCTTTAGCGAATCAAACGTTAGACTATAAAGTGGAAGTTCTGGAAGTTCATTAATGACATGGCTCAAGCAGTACTTGAGCCGTTATTTTTTTGTTTTTAATCTTTTAAGTCGCCACATTTTAAGTTACCCGGTACCGCAATGTGGATACGTTTTGGATTGGGTAAGTTTAGATTGTCCATAATGGTTGAAAAGTCTTCAAATGACTTTCCTGCGCCAATACGTGCATTGAAGGCTTTTTCTTCCCCAATGGTGGATTGGCTGAATCCTTTATAGTCATGTGCGGGAAAGACAATGGTATGGTCGGGCAGGCTAAATAATTTTTGGGTAATGGAGTGATAAAGGGCTTGGTTGCTACCTAGTTGAAAATCGGTTCGACCACAGTCTCGAATAAGCAAGGAATCGCCTGTAAAGGCGGCGCCTTCAATCAAGTAGGTGCTGTCATTATCGGTATGACCCGGTGTATGAAGCACCCGAATCTCTTGAGTCCCCAGTTTTAAAATATCATTTTCAGAGGTAAGAATGTCGGCGCACTTAGAGCCTGAGTTTTTATGAATGGCAATTTTGGCATTTGTTTTTTTACGTAAAGGACCCGCTCCGGTAATGTGATCGGCATGAACATGGGTCTCTAAGAGATATTTTAGAGTTAATCCCAGTTCTGTAATGTGCTGAAAGTCGCGTTCAACTTGTTCAAGTACGGTATCAATAATGGCGGCTTCTTTGCTGACTTCATCCCAAATTAAATAGGTATAGGTCCAAGTGTCGTAATCAAATAATTGACGAATTTTCATCGTAAGTGCCTTGTACTTTGTTTGTTATAATGTGCCTAAATCGCTTATGTGTCATAGAGTTTACCTATCTATGTATAAGTACAAATGTGTAAATCAGTGAATTATTATCCTTATATAAAGTTATCCCGTCAACTATGAATTCTATTTTGTTTCCTTCACAAAAAAACGATCTATTTCCCGTACTTGAACAGTGTATGGCAAAAGATCGTTTTGCTTTGCAACGTGCGCTTAATAAGCTTGATTTTACCCAATTAACGGAACAGGATGTTGCGTGGAAGACGTGGGCAGAAAAAGTACAGCGTTCATTAGATGTGACACAAGACCGAAAATCAAGAGTGCCTAAGATTGAATACGATACGGCGTTGCCTGTTGCGGCAAAAAAAGAGCATCTGGTAGAGCTGATTCGAGATAACCAAGTGGTGGTGATTGCGGGTGAAACAGGTTCAGGTAAAACCACGCAAATTCCTAAGATTTGTTTGGAGGCGGGGCGGGGGGTTCGCGGAAAAATTGGTTGCACTCAACCCAGACGACTGGCGGCTAAAAGTGTCTCAGAGCGAATTTCAGAAGAGCTAGGTTCCCCTTTAGGGGAGCTGGTTGGGTATCAAGTTCGTTTTTTAGATATGGTGAAAGCGCACAGTTTAATTAAGGTGATGACCGACGGTATTTTGTTGGCAGAAGTACAAAACGATCGTTTTTTAACGCAGTATGACACCATTATTATTGATGAGGCGCATGAGCGCAGTATTAACATTGATTTTTTATTGGGTATTCTCAAGCAGCTCCTGTTAAAGCGTGCAGATTTAAAAGTCATTATTACTTCGGCCACCATTGATACCCAGCGTTTTGCCGAACACTTTACTTTGAACGGTAAGCGTCCACCGGTGGTGGAGGTTTCTGGACGTACGTTTCCCGTTGAATTACGTTACCTTCCGCTGGCCTCTTATGAGGATGATGCTGGTAATGAAATTGAGCAAGACATGACCACAGGCATTGCCGATGCCATTGATGAATTGTCGGTAGAAGATCCTTTTGGTGATGTACTGGTGTTTCAAGTGGGTGAGCGAGACATTAAAGAAACCGCCGAAGTGTTGCGCAAGCGTAATTTAAAAAATACAGAAATTGTGCCGTTGTACGCACGGCTTTCGATGGCAGATCAACAAAAGATTTTTCAAACCTCACAAAAACGTCGAATTATTTTGAGTACCAATGTGGCAGAAACTTCGTTAACCGTTCCGGGTATAAAGTATGTCATTGATCCAGGCTTGGTTCGAATCAGTCGTTACAGCGTGCGCAGCAAAGTACAACGCTTGCCCATTGAGAAAATTTCTCAAGCCTCCGCCAATCAGCGAAAAGGACGTTGCGGTCGCGTAAGTGATGGTATCTGCATTCGTTTATACGATGAAGAGAGCTTTCGTGCACGTCCAGAATTTACCGATCCCGAGATACACCGAACGGCGCTGTCTTCGGTTATTTTAACCATGGCGCAGTTAAATCTTGGCGATGTGCAAAACTTCCCATTTATTGAAATGCCTGCGGATAAGGCGATTAATGATGGGTTTCGTCAATTACATGAGTTGGGAGCGTTAGACGAGCAACGACGATTAACTTCTGAAGGGCGACAGATTGCGAAGCTGCCCATCGATCCAAGTGTGGCTAAAATGGTCATAGAGGCCGAAAAAAATGGTGTTTTAGCAGAGCTTATTGTGATTGCGGCGGCACTGAGTATTCAAGACCCCAGGGACATGAATCAAACGACCATGCAAGCCGCTCGAATTGCGCATAAAGCCTTTGAAGATGAACGATCGGATTTTCTGTTCTTTTTAAATTTATGGCATTTTTATGAGCATCAACGCCGTCATTTAACTCAAAATAAATTGCGGAAATTGTGTAAAACCAATTTTTTATCGTACATGAGAATGCGCGAGTGGCATGAGTTAACGGTACAGTTGGAGCAGAGCTTAAAGCGTATCGGAATGCGGGTGGGTAAACTCCACTTGTTTGAAGAGAAGCGCAAAACCAATAAACAAGGCATTATAACGGATGAGGTGCAAGAGCGATTAAGCGATTTACACAGTGTGGCGGTGCATAAATCCTTGCTGGCAGGATTATTGGGCAATGTCGCAATGCGGGATGATGATAAATCGTTTTTAGGGGCACGTAGTACCAAATTGTTTATTCATCCGAGTTCCACTTTGTTTAAACGTAAACCCAAGTGGATGTTAGCGGGAGAGCTGGTAGAAACCACCAAGGTCTATGCGCGTAATAATGCCGCGATTGACATTGGTTGGGTAGAAGTCCTCGCTAAACACTTAATTAAACACAGTTATAGTGATCCGCATTGGCAAAAAAAGCGTGGTCAAGTGGGGGGGTACGAATCGGTTACGCTCTATGGTTTACCTATCGTGAACCGACGACACTGTAATTATGGTCCGATTAATCCAGAAGAGTCGCGTAAGATTTTTCTTCGCCATGGATTGGTGGAAGGGCAGCTGTTTTCTAAGGTTGGTTTTTTTGTACACAACCAAGCGTTGGTGCAAAAAATTGAGAAGTTGGAGCATAAATTACGCCGTCCCGATTTTTTGGTGGACGATGAACGCATTTATCAGTTTTATGATGAACGCATTCCAAAAGGTCTTTACAGCAAACCCGCGTTTGAAAAATGGGCAAAGCGCGCTGAAAAAGAGACGCCAGAGTTAATTGAATCGCTCTATTTAACCGAAGATTATTTAATGAAGCAACAGGCCAATGCCTCTCTGTTGCAAGATTTTCCAGATCAAGTTCATCTTGGAAATCAACTCTCTTTTGATGTGGATTATCATTTTGAACCTGGAAAACAGAGGGATGGTTTAATTTATCATCTGCCGTTATCCAGTTTAAATCTAGTGAAACCCGAGTCATTTGAATGGCTAACCCCTGGGTTATTAAAAGAGAAAACGGCTTTTTACATCAAATCACTTCCCAAGTCGTTAAGAAAACAATTTGTGCCCGTGCCGCAATTTGTTGCGCTTGTACTGGAAGAGATGTCTGCTGATAAAGCAGATTCTTATATTCACCAACTGGTTTGGGCATTGAATCGCCGTGGTCACGACAAAGTATCCAGTCAGCATTTTATGGACGTGGTATTGCCAGAGCATTTAACCCCCTTTTTTGTATTACAAGACGAGCAAGGAAAATCCCTTGCAGAGGGGAGTGACTTAGCCGATTTAAAAGCGCGTTATCAACATTTGGTGGATGCTAAAATCCAGCAACATCAATCGAAAGGTCAAGACAGTGATCAAGAGGTGGTTGCATGGGACTTTGGAGACTTGGCGACATCCCAAAAAATTAAACATCATAAAACAGAGATGGAGGCTTTTCCTGCGTTACAGCAAAAAGAGGGGAAAATTGTACTCACTTTGATGAGTGATCAGGCCGATGCCTTAAAAGGGCATGGAGAGGCCGTATTATCGTTAATACAACGGATGTTAGGCGATAAACTGAAGTACCTGCAAAAGAAGTTACCTTTGCAAAAAGCGTGTTTGTGTTATGCGCCTTATGGTACCTGTCAGGATTTAACAGAGCAGGTCATTGATCGAGCCTTAATGCAGTTGGTCCCCGAACCTGAAGCCATTCGAACACAGACGGGGTTTGAAGCAGCGCTGGAGAAAGTACGATCACAGTGGATTGAACAGGCGCACGTTGTTGCGGGTCAAGTGAATGATATTCTGATACAGCACCAACAAATTACCAAACGGGTAAAAGGGCGCGTAAACCCGCGTTGGCTAGGTTCAATTGCCGATGTAAAGGTACAATTGGATGGCTTGATTGCAACCGATTTTGTTCGCTGTACGCCTGAAAACTGGTTTAAACAGATTGTGCGTTATTTAAAAGGCATTGAAGTGCGACTGGAAAAAATAGACCAAGACCCGAGTAAAGATCAGTTGGCGGTACGTCAAATTAAACCACTTTTAACGGAATATGACCGTTTATCAAAAGAGGCGGCTTATCAGCATACCTCGGGTTTAATGGAATTAAGGTGGTGGCTTGAAGAGTTGCGACTTTCCCTCTTTGCACAACCGATGAAGACGCTTAAGCCAGTGTCGATTAAGCGATTAGAGAAACAGATAAAAGAAACTAATGCCGCAGGTAAGTAAAAATTAGGATAGAATAGCGGCCGAAAAATTCATTTATTTATAAAAAAGGATCCTCTAGATGACGATTTTATTGAAAAACAAAGCACCTTATATTCTATCTTGTGTTCTATTAAGTTCCGCAGTGTTATTAAGCGCAGGTTGCTCAAATGAGGGAGCTGATGGAGCGGCTGAAAATGCTCCTTCAGGCTTGTTAGAAAAAACTGCCGCTGCAGCGACGGGCGTGGTTGATGATGCAAAAAATGCAGTAGAAAAGACGACTGATGCCGTTAATACTGTAGTGGCTGAGACAAAAACAGCAGTTGTAGAAACGACCGATAAAGCAGTTGAAGTCGTATCTGATGTAAAAACAGCTGTTGTAGAAACAACCGACAAAGCAGCGACGGTTGTTTCGGATGCTAAGGACGCTATTGTTGAAAAAACAGACGCGGTGAAGCAAGCGGTAGTGAGTGAGAAAAAAGCCTCTGTTCCCGCGGTAGACGGGGCAAAGATATATGCGTCTTGTTCTGGTTGTCACGGTGCTAATGCAGAGGGTGGGGTTGGGCCAAACTTAAACGCTCAAACGGCTTCAGATGTGGCAGACAAATTAAATCGCTATAAAGCGGGTGAGCAAATTGGACCAATGTCAGGGATGATGACACCAATTGCTAAGGGCTTAAGTGACGCTGAAATTAAAGCGGTTGCAGGTTATGTTGTAACGCTTAAGTAAGTAATTATCTTTTTAAGCTTTATAAAAAAGCCCCAAATTTGGGGCTTTTTTTGTTTTTACCTCTTTTTTTCGATGCTATTCATCGTCTGTCACAGAATAGGGAAGGGGTTCAATAAAGGCTAAATCACCCGATTCAGTGCGTAAGTCACCTTCAATGCTTTCTAGGGTTTTTAAGGTTCCAACCGCCAAACAGAGTGTACCTTCAAAAATATTAGGGTTGGCCGTAATGACCGTAAGTTTATGTTTTTTACCTTCGTGATCGATTAAAAAGAGTATTTTTCCTGGCTTTAATTCCAACAGAGATTCTGTGCGTATACGAAACATGCGTTTGGTAACTTTGCCACGGTAATGCACCCTGGCAATCATCTCTTGCCCTGGAAAGCAGCCTTTTTGAAAATCAATGGCATTCAGTTTATCTAAATTCAAAAACTGAGCTAAAAATTGAGCACTGGTTTGTTCGGTAATCTCGGGGATTCCAGATGCAATATTGAGCAAATTCCAATCGTAAGAGTTTGTAACGTCGGCATTACCTTTTAAGCTCTTCCATACCTTTTTCATTTGATCGGCTGGGCCAAATAACTCATATTTGTGATAGGGGCCGGGAACTTTAACCGCGCAAACATCCACCATGTCTTCCTCTTGAATGAAGGCCGTTTCATACTCATTTTTAATTTTGGTGTTTAATCGTCTTTGGATGTCTAAATCTGCAAAATCACCCGCAAATCCAATATGAATCATTTGGTTTGAAACGTCCGTTAGTTGGACATCTGAACGCATAACAAACATGCTTAAGCGTTTAAAAATGGCTTCTTTAAGCGAGTAATTAAAGCTTAAGTATAAGTTTTCTTGAAATTTAAATATTAAAAAAAGTGCTAAGACTTGTCCTTTTGGATCGCAATAAGCAGAGAGTTGAGCCTGGCTTTCAGTCACTTTTGTAATGTCGGTGGTGAGCTGTCCTTGCAAGAAACTTACCGCATCTGTTCCAGATACTTTAATGAGCCCTTGGTGGGTTAAGCTGGTTAATACGGGGCCATTTTTAATTAAAAAGCGTTCGAGTTCAGGTTGACCAAAGGTTTGAATTTGGCCTGTTGCATCAAACTGTACTTTTTGTTCGGTTAAAAAATCAAACCACAGGGGGTCTAAGCGAGAGGGTTGAGAAACCGTTGTTTTCATAATGTTTTTACCTTGTAATTTATGTGCAAGAGATAATACAGCAGGAAGGTGAAATTACAAAAAAAAACTGTAGTTGTTTGATATGAACGTTTGATATAGTAGTATGAATGCAGAGCCAAATAAACGGGAGCCTCAAAGTGTCAGAATCAAAACAAGAGTTTTTAACCTTTGAAATTGGAACAGAAGAGTACGCCGTTGAAATTCTTCGTGTACAAGAGATTCGTGGTTGGGAAAACCCCAGTCCTTTGCCCAGCGTACCGAATTTTGTAAAAGGTGTTGTTAATTTACGTGGAACCGTTGTTCCAATCATTGATTTACGTGAAAAATTTAATTTAGCAGTGAGTTATGACGATACCACCGTGGTCATTGTTGTGCATGTAATCACCAGTTCAGGTGAGCGTATTGTTGGCCTTGTGGTCGATGCGGTATCCGATGTACACTCTTTTGATATGTCTAAACTGCAGCCAGCACCAGATATTTCATCTTCATTACAAAATCAGTTTGTGGTGGGTTTGGGTACCATTGAAGAGCAGATGGGGTTAGGAAATGGTGGGCGACCAACCTCAGATAAAGCGTCGCAAAGCAAATCACATGGTCAAATGGTGATTTTAATTGATATTGATAAACTGGTTTCTGAAGGGCTTATTGAGTCCATTGTGAGCGAGGACTCAAATAGTTGGACGGCCTCAACGGAAAATGGTTAGGAGCCTGTCCTAGGACAGGCTCCTAGTTATCGAAGGACATACACATGCATTGGTGCTTACTTAGGCCGCAAAATCGTCGGCTTGGCTTTTTTATGCGTGTGAGGGTAGTCTAAATTAAAGTGTAACCCACGGCTCTCTTTGCGTCGTTGGGCGCTCATAATCATCAGTTCAGATACCAGTAGCAGGTTACGCAGCTCTAATAAATCGCTGGTCAGCGGGTGTTGGCGGTAATATTCATTCACTTCTTTATGTAGATTTCTGAGTCGTTTTCTGGCGCGTTTTAAGCGATCGTTGCATCGTACAATGCCCACGTAATCCCACATCACTCGACGAATTTCATCCCAATCATGGGTAATTAATATTTTTTCACTGGGTTCGGTGGTATGCGAGCTGTCCCAAGGCCGAATGGCGTTGTGTGCCTCGGAGTCTTGCACGCCATTGAGTTGATTAAGCTCTTTTTCAATACTTTGGTACGCCATTTTGGCAAATACCAGTCCCTCTGCCAAAGAGTTACTGGCCAAACGATTGGCGCCATGAAACCCCGTGTAGGCGACTTCTCCAATGGCATACAGTCCATTTAAAGAGGTTTTTCCCTCCAAGTTGGCCACCACACCACCACACGTATAGTGTGCAGCGGGTACGACAGGAATCGCTTCTTGGGTAATATCAATGCCTACTTTAAGACAGCGTTCATAAATGGTGGGAAAGTGCTCCTTTATAAAAGAGGTGGGTTTATGTGAGATGTCTAAAAAGACACAGTCAATTCCGTGTTTTTTCATCTCTTGGTCAATCGCTCTTGCCACAATGTCTCTGGGGGCTAAATCCGCACGCGCATCGTACTGAGACATAAACGGTAACCCATTGGGCAGTTTTAGAATGGCACCTTCTCCGCGTAACGCCTCAGAGATCAGAAAAGAACGATCTTTAGGGTGGTATAAGCAGGTAGGGTGAAACTGATTAAATTCCATATTGCCAACCGAACAACCCGCGCGCCATGCCATGGCAATGCCGTCACCAGTAGACGTGTCAGGGTTACTGGTATATAGGTAGGCTTTACTGGCGCCTCCCGTGGCTAAAATGGTAAAGTGCGCGGCAATATCGTAAATTTTTTGATTGGTTTTATTGAGAACGTACGCCCCTAAACAGTGGTTTTTTTTGCGGTTTAAAATTAAATCAATGGCAATATGTTCGGGCAATAAGGTAATGTTTGGTGCGTTTTTTACCGCTTTTACCAACGTATTTATAACCGAAAATCCCGTGTGATCGGCCGCATGAATCACTCGGCGATGGCTGTGGCCTCCTTCCTGAGTTAGGTGGAAAGGAAAACGATTATTGTGGTTGCTTTGTTTGTGTTTGCTAAAAGGAACTCCAAGCTCAATTAATTCGCGAATGGCCTCTTTGGCATGAGAAGCCACAACGGTTACCGCTTTTAAATCGCATAACCCCGCGCCCGCGTCTAATGTATCTTCTATGTGTGATTCAATGTTATCAAATGGATCCATTACCCCCGCAATACCGCCTTGGGCATAGTTGGTACTGCCTTCGGTAACGTGCGCTTTTGCCAGTAAAATAACCGAATGGTTCTTAGCCAGCTTTAAGGCCGCCGTTAGCCCAGCAATGCCCGTTCCAATAACGAGCACGTCAGTGGTAAGGCTTTGATTACTTGTAGAATGAGGCATGGTGTATCCTTTGACGGCAATGATCGTGATGGCAGGAAAATGTCATATTGATTTCATGATTACGGCATTGAGACATCTATTTATTTAGGTATTATAATTTAAAGCATCAATAAAAATATGGATGAACGAGTGTCAGAGCAAAAAATATTAACCGAGCAGGGGCAAATTATGTCGGTCGAAGAGGGCTTTGCCTATGTTCAAGTTCAAGTCTCCTCAGGGTGCAATGGCTGTGCCTCCTCATCCAATTGTGGCACCTCTGCTTTGGTAGGGCACTTTAAAGGTGGGGGGCGGGGGCTAATTAAAGTCAATAACCGTATTCAAGGTCAAGTGGGCGATCAGGTTGTGCTTAAGCTCGACCAGTCTCAACTGGTTAAGCAAGCATTTATGGCGTACGGCATTCCGCTGTTGGGTCTGTTTATTTTTGCACTGCTGTTTGGTTGGTTAGGCGCCATGTTAGGGTTAACAGAATCCATGCAAGAGCTGGCTTCGATTGTTGGCGGGTTTATTGGCGTGGGACTCGGCTGGGGAATCACTCGAAAAATCCATCAACCCGTGTTGCCCGAAATGGTTGAAGTGTTGCCAGCCACTGAGACCATTCCTTGAAAAAAAAACGGGTAATCCCTATATCTCTTAAAGAGTAAATAAAAAGGACTTTGCCATGAAGAAATGCATGAAAAAAAATGTACTGCTGTCGTGCTTAATGGGCGCACTGTTTATGATTCAGCCCATTATCGCTTCAGCAGAGAGTGCCATAAAACCTGTTCCATCTGCGGTAGCATTTGGATTGCCCAATTTTGTCACCTTGGTGGAAGAAAATCGTCAAGTAGTGGTGAACATCAGCACCACAAAAGAGATCGCTTCTCAACGTCAACTTCCGCCACAGTTTAAAGGGCTTCCAGATGAAATGTTGCGCTACTTTTTTGGCATTCCCAAAGGAAATCTAGAAGGCTTTAGAGGGCATGGTGACCGTGATCCGCATAAGGGAAAAAATCGTCCACACTCACTGGGTTCTGGCTTTATTATTAGCAAAGAGGGCTACATCTTAACCAATCATCACGTGGTAGACGGCGCGGATGAAGTGTTAGTGACGCTATGGAATCGAAAAGAGTTAACCGCAGAAGTCATTGGATCTGACAAACGAACCGATGTGGCACTGTTAAAAATTAAAGCCACCGATCTTCCCGTGGCTAAAATTGGCTCACGAAAAAACTTAAAAGTAGGGCAGTGGGTCTTAGCGATTGGCGCACCATTTGGCTTAGATTACACCGTAACCCATGGCATTATTTCGGCACTAGGGCGTGCCTTGCCCAATGACACCTACGTACCGTTTATTCAAACCGATGTCTCCATTAACCCCGGAAACTCAGGAGGGCCACTGTTTAACCTAGCGGGTGAAGTGGTCGGCATTAACTCACAAATTTACAGCAGCAGCGGTGGCGCAATGGGCTTATCGTTTTCAATTCCCATTGATATTGCCATGAACGTGGTCGAACAGCTTAAAACTAATGGCGAATTTGTGCGCGGGTATTTAGGCGTGTTAGTGCAAGAAGTCACCAGTGATCTATCAGAATCGTTTGGGTTAGACTCACCCAAAGGGGCGTTGGTAGGGCAAACCTATCCAGACACACCCGCAGAAAAAGCAGGCATTCAAGCAGGGGATATTATTTTAGAGTTTGATGGCAAAACCATTCATAAATCAACCGACCTGCCGCCCATTGTTGGTATTACCCCCATTAATAAAACGGTGGTGGTAAACGTATTGCGCCAAGGCGAATTAAAACAATTTAAGGTAACCTTGGCCGCGCTAGAAAGTGGTGATTCTAACGTTATCGCCAGACAAACATCTTCTGGTTCTGCCAATAATAAATTGGGAGCAGAAATTAAAGAGCTGGACAAAGAGACCTTAAACACATTAAAAATTCCATACGGAGTCGGAGTGGTAAAGGTTTATACTGACCCCGCAGAAAGCGCAGGCCTGCAAAGAGGGGACGTGATTGTCACCATTAACTTTAAAGCCGTTAAGCACCGTAAAGGCTTAAAAAACCTACTGAAATCACTGCCCAAAAATCGCTCGCTTCCCGTGCGAATTATTAGAGACGGACGTTCGCTCTTTTTGCCGTTGGTTTTGAAAGAGTAGGCATTTGTTATTTTTGGATGATTTCATAGTGGGGGGTGAAATTTTATCCCCCTCCTTATCTTGCCAAAAACACAAGTAACCGACCATTACAGATCGGTTTTCAGCCTAAAAATTCTGTTTAAGGTGTCCCCCTTTTCCTTATATCGCGTTTCTAAGAGTGGATTTGGGGTGTTAATTGCATTATTAAACTAGTTGCGCTAGTATTGATACGTATAGGTTATTATTGGTGCAAAGGAGAAGCTCATGAAACGATTCATCACGATCGCAAGTTTATTGCTGGCAACGCAAGTAGTAGCAAGCGAAAAAGTCACGTTGGATTACCCAATTCTTAGTATCCCCTCTATTGAGGTAAACGGAGAGATGGGGGTGTATCAAGATGTTGTGTTTAAACATTCTAGAAGAGGAGGTTGGAAAGTTATCGGCTTTCAACGAAGCCGTCCAGTACAGCAAATTGCAGAAGCAGAGCTCATTCAAACCCAAGGGTTTCCTGTTCAAATTTTTTTAAAAATCAGCGGTATATTTAATAATAGTTGCCAAACTTTAGGCCGAATTGAGCATAAGCTGACTGAAAACTCATTTGATGTCTCTGCTTTTTACAGCGTTGATTCCCAAGATCCAGATCGTTATTGCCTAATGGTCATGGTACCTTTTACCAAAATTATTCCACTCCCCGTATACGGTCTATCTGCTGGTACTTATCATTACGCAATAAATGGTAATTTTGCAGGAAGCTTTAGCCTAGCCAAAGATAACTTTTTTTTAGAAAAGCCTTCTTACTCAGTTTTGATCACTGCTGAATCAGAATAAAAATTTTAAAGGAAAATAGGTAGTAACTATTCAGCGTAATTAAAAAAATCTCGTAACGGTTTAGATTGTTCCTGAATCGTTACGACTAAAAATCTAAAAGGGGACGGCTTTACCTAAGCTTGAATCCTTATTCGAATGTGTTGCACTTGCAACTTGAATTCAAGCAAGAACTCTTAAAATGGATTTTTTAGGTTAAAAACAGTTTTTTTATGGTAGTATTAAAGGTATTAATAGAAAGATGGGACGGGTATTAAAGGGGGGCGGTATCCTTTAATTTCTTGTTATGTAGATAAAGTATTTTTTAATCAATGGTTTACGGGGTTTTTACAGGTGATGATGAAGTCACTTTCTGGTATTGTTTGAAATTACACCTTGAACCCTTAATTAGGGGGGGGAATTTCAATCCAAAAGATTTCGGGACTAAACACAAAGCTAA